>JANQKO010000362.1 GCA_028281075.1 Alphaproteobacteria bacterium
CGTCGGGCGGCATGTCGACGGGCGAGGAGGACCACGTGAAGACGGCGGTCGAAGCGCTGGGCAACCTGCATTTCTGGCGGCTGGCCATCAAGCCCGGCCGTCCGCTGGCCCTGGGCCAGATCGGCCGCACGCCGATCGTCGGCCTGCCGGGCAACCCGGTCGCGGCCATGATCTGCTTCCTGCGCTTCGCCCGGCCGATACTGCTGCGGCTGGCCGGCGCGACCGAGGTCGCGCCGAAGTTTTTCCGGGTGCCGGCGGACTTCGCGCACCGCAAGAAGCGCGACCGCCGGGAATGGGTGCGGGCACGGCTGGTGCCCGGCGGCAACGGCGCCCTGGTGGCGCGAAAGTTCGACCGCCAGGGGTCCGGCGTGTTGACCTCCATGGTCGATGCCGACGGCCTGGTCGAGCTGCCGGAAGAGCTGACCCGCCTCGATCCCGGCAGTCCGGTCGACTTCCTGCCCTTCAACGAGGTCCTCGGCTGACCATATGCGGGTTGTCGGATGGTTTTGTCTGGTATTCTGGCCGCGGGCACCACGCGATAGGAACACGGCGTGAAGATCTTATATTTCGCCTGGCTGAAGACGAAGGTGGGACTGGCCGAGGAGACCGTCGAGCCGCCGGCCGACGTGACCACGGTCGGCGGCCTGATCGACTGGCTGGCGCGGCGGTCCGACGGCCATGCCGCGGCCTTCGCCGACCTCGGCGCCGTGCGCTGCGCGGTCAACCAGGACTTCGCCCGGACCGACGCCGCGGTGGCACCGGACGACGAGGTCGCCTTTTTCCCGCCGGTCACGGGCGGCTGAGCCGATGATCCGGGTCCAGCGGGAAGACTTCGATGTCGGCGCCGAGCTGGCCGCGTTGAGCGAAGGCCGCGCCGACATCGGCGGCGTGGCCTCGTTCCTCGGCCTGGTCCGTGACATGAACGACGGCGTCGGCGTGTCCGCCATGACGCTGGAGCACTATCCCGGCATGACCGAGAAGATGCTGGCCGAGATCGAGGCGGAAGCCCGCCAGCGCTGGCCGCTCGACGCCGTGCTGATCGTCCACCGCCATGGCGAGCTGCGGCCGGGCGACCGGATCGTGCTCTGCGCCACGGCCTCGGCCCACCGGCAGGCCGCCTTCGAAGCGTGCATGTTCCTGGTCGACTGGCTGAAGACCAAGGCGCCGTTCTGGAAGCTGGAAGACACGGACAAGGGCGCGGCCTGGGTCCGGGCCCGGGCCAGCGACGACGCGGCGGCGGAAAAATGGACGCAAGACCCATCGGGAGAGAGATAGCGATATGGCCGACAATCCCTTCGATCTGAGCGGCAAGGTGGCGTTGATCACCGGCGGCAACCGCGGCATCGGCCTGGGCATGGCCGACGCCGTCGCGCGCGCCGGCGGCGATGTCTGCATCTGGGGCAGCAGCGCCGAGAACAACGCCGCGGCGCTGGCCAAACTGGAAGGGCATGGCGGCAAGGCCGCGGCGATCCAATGCGACGTCGCCGACGAAGCCGCCGTCGAGCGCGCCTTCGCCGACACCCTGTCGCAATTCGGCCGGGTCGACGGCTGCTTCGCCAATGCCGGCGTCAGCGGCAGCGGCAACGCGGCGTCGTTCATGGAGATGACGACGGAGGAATGGCGGCGGGTCACCAGCATCAACCTGGACGGCGCCTTCTTCACCCTGCGCGCGGCCTGCCGCCACATGGCCGAGCGCGGCGACGGCGGCCGGCTGGTCGGCACCGCCAGCCTGGCGGCGCTGTCCGGCCAGGCGCGCGGCCAGCACTACGCCGCGACCAAGGGCGGCATGGTCTCGATGATCTACGCGCTCGCCGTCGAGATGGCCCGCTACCGCGTCACCGCGAACGTGATCCTGCCGGGCTGGATCGAAACCGCCATGACCGAGCGCCTGGTCAACTGGCAGAAATTCTCCGACGCCGTCATCCCGCGCATCCCGGCCCGGCGCTGGGGCCAGCCCGACGATTTCGGCGGCATCGCCGTCTATCTCATGTCGGACGCCAGCGCCTACCACTCGGGCGACACCTTCCTGATCGACGGCGGCTACAACAAGTTCTGAGCGGGCGCCGGCGCGAAAAAACGGCGCGGCCCCGGTCGAGGGCCGCGCCGTGGATCGTTCCGGGTCGACCGGAGCGCCTACGCCGCCTCGCGCAGCCGCACGGCGGTGTCGTAGTCCTCGATCATCTGCCGCGCGATCGGCCCCACGGTGAAGCGGTAATCGTCGATCTCGGACACCGGCGTCACCTCGGCCGCCGTGCCGGTCAGGAAGACCTCGTCGGCCCGGGCCAGCTCGTCCGGCATGATCGTCCGCTCGACCACCTCGATGCCGCGGGCACGCGCCATGTCGATCACCGTGCGCCGGGTGATGCCGTCCAGGAAGCAGTCCGGCGTCGGGGTGTGCAGCACGCCGTCGATCGCCAGGAAAATGTTGGCGCCGGTCGCTTCCGCGACCCGGCCGCGCCAGTCCAGCATCAGGGCGTCTTCGTAGCCCCGGGCCTCGGCCGCGTGCTTCGACATGGTGCAGATCATGTACAGGCCCGCCGCCTTGGAATGCACGGGCGCCGTGTCGGGCGCCGGCCGCCGCCAGGGCGAGATCGTCATGCGGATGCCCTTCAGCCGGGCTTCCGGCGAGAAATAGGACGGCCACTGCCAGGCGGCGATGGCGAGATGGATGGTGTTGGCCTGCGCCGACACGCCCATCATCTCCGAGCCGCGCCAGGCCACCGGCCGCACGTAGCCGTCGGCGATGCGGTTCGCGGCCACGACCTCGCGGTTGGCCTGGTTGATCTGCTCGGCCGTGTACGGAATCTCGAAATCGAGGATCCGGGCGGAGTTGATCAGCCGGTCGGTATGTTCTTCCAGCTTGAAGATCCGGCCGTCATAGACCCGCTGGCCCTCGAACACGCAGCTCGCATAGTGCAGCCCGTGCGTCAGGACATGGACCCTGGTGTCCTTCCACGGCGTCAGCGCGCCGTTGTACCAGATCGAGCCCTCGAGCTCGTCGTAAGGGATTATTGCCATGATCGCGCTTCCCTGGTTCTTTTCTGTCGCGAAAACCAACACCTACGTAACATTCCACCGAAAATATGTCAATAGTGCTGACCCAAAATTATGGCAGCAAAGCTGACGCACTCGGTGTAGCATGGCCGCCATGTCGGACCTGTCGGCCGGACCCAACCCGCTGTTTCTGCGCGACGAGGAACTGCGCAAGGGCATCGAGCTGCTGTTCTATGCCTATCGGGACTTCACCAGCGACCCCGACACCATCCTGAAGGAATACGGCTTCGGCCGCGCGCACCATCGCGTCGTGCATTTCGTCGGCCGCAATCCGGGCATTCCCGTGGCCCGGCTCCTCGGCATCCTGCGCATCACCAAGCAGAGCCTGAGCCGGGTGCTGAGCCAGCTTGTCGACCAGGGCTTCGTCCGGCAGGAGAAAGGCGTCCGCGACCGGCGGCAGCGCCTGCTCTACCTCACCGACAAGGGCATCGACCTGGAGCAGAAGCTGTCGACACCGCAGCGCGCGCGCGTCGCCCGGGCCTATCGCGAGGCCGGCGCCGAGGCGGTCGCCGCCTATCGCAAGGTGCTGGCCGGCCTGATCGACGCGGCCGAGCGCGACACCATCCTGGATTCCATCGAAAAACCCTAGCGGCGATGCCCGGCGCGCGCTAAACCCTGCGCCTGGACCATGATCGACAGCAGCCACATTCTCGTCGTCGACGATGACAGCCGTCTGCGCGATCTGCTGCGCCGGTATCTGACGAAGTGCGGCTTCCGGGTCAGCACCGCCGCCGACGCCGCCGACGCCTGGGCGCGCATGTCCGGCCTGGCCTTCGACCTGCTGGTGATCGACGTGATGATGCCGGGCGAGAGCGGGCTCGACCTGGCGCGCCGGCTGCGCGCGACCAGCGACATTCCGATCCTGCTGCTGACGGCGATGAACGAAACCGCGGACCGGATCGCCGGCCTCGAGACCGGGGCGGACGACTATCTCGCCAAGCCGTTCGAGCCGCGCGAACTGGTGCTGCGCATCGAAGCGATCCTACGCCGCGGCCGCGACCGCCGCGAGGCGCCGACACGGGTCAAACTCGGCGATTGCGACTTCGACATCGAACGCGGCGAGCTGCGGCGCAAGAACAAGATGGTGCGGCTGCCCCCCAGCGAAGCCGAGCTGTTGCGCACCTCCGCGCGCAACCCCGGCAACACCATCAGCCGCGGCGAACTGATGACTCAGTCGGGCGACGCGACCAGCCGCGCCGTCGATGTCCAGATCACGCGTCTGCGCCGCAAGATCGAACCCGACCCGAAGGCGCCGCGCTATCTGCAAACCGTCTGGGGACAGGGCTATGTGCTCTGGCCTGACTGAGCTAGCCGGCAATTCTCAATCCCTGCACGGTATGAGGCCATGCTGAAAAACC
>JANQKO010000377.1 GCA_028281075.1 Alphaproteobacteria bacterium
CGGCTCGGTGATCAGCCGGGCCGTGGTGCGGGACCTGTTCACGCCGACCGAAGGCGCGCGGGTGCTGGCCTATATCGGCATGGCGCTGGCCATCGCGCCGGCGGCCGGGCCGCTGATCGGCGGCCAGCTCGAGGTCCATTTCGGCTGGCGGTCGACCTTCGTGGCGCTGAGCGCGGCCGGCCTGGCGATCCTGGTCTTCGCCGCCCTGCGCCTGCCCGAGACCAACCGGGGGACGGCCCGGTCCACCTCGCTCTGGCGCATCCTGACCGGCTACTGGCGGCTGCTGCGGTCGCGGTCCTTCCTGGCCTACAGCCTGAGCATCGGCTGCCAGTTCGGCGGCCTGTTCGCCTTCCAGGCCGGCGCGCCGGTGGTGCTGATCGGCCTGCTGGGCGTCACGCCGGACACCTACGGCATCTATACGCTGGTGCCGGTCGCCGGCTACGTGCTGGGCGGCTTCGTCTCGACGCGGATTTCGGCCCGGCTCGGCATCCGGTCGATGACGCGGCTGGGAACCGCCGTCACGCTCGCGGGCGGCCTGCTGATCGCGGTTCCGGCCGCCATCGCCGAGGTGAGCGTGCTCGCGCTGATCGGGCCGATGTTCGTCTACAGCCTGGGCATGGGCCTGCACCTGCCGAACGCCATGGCCGGCGCCATCGCGGACCATCCGGAGATCGCCGGCACGGCGTCGGGCCTGCTGGGCTTCTTCATGATGGGCACCGGGGCGCTGGGCAGCGCGCTGGTGGTCGCCCTGCCCGACGCCGGTCAGGTGCCGATGATCCTGGTCATCGTGGGCATGGCGGCCGGCGCCGGCCTGGCGGTGCTGTTCCTGCGCAAACCGCGCCCGGCGGCGTTGTGATACGGTTGCAGCCAGCGAATCAACCGGGGGAGAACGCGATGTCCCCACATCGAGGCGGCATCGGACGCCGCGCGCGCCGCCTGTGCGCGACGGCCATGGTCACCGGCCTGACCGGTGCCGCGGCCGTGATCGCCACCGGCGTCCCGCCGGCATCGGCCGCCGGGCTGGCGATCGAGCTGAACAAGGCGGAGGACGAGGGCAACGCCTGCCTGGCCTCGTTCGTGATCCGCAACGGCCTGGGCCATACGCTCGACCGCTTCAGCATGGACGTGATCGTCTTCGACCGCGACGGCGTGATCGCCGGCCGCAGCATCGTCGACCTGGCGCCGCTGCCCGGGGCGAAGACCACCGTCGTCATCTTCCCGCTGCAGAACGGCGACTGCGGGGCCATCGACCGGGTGCTGGTGAACGGCTTTCCATCCTGCCGCGCCGACGACGGCCAAACGGTCGATTGCCTCGCCGGCCTCAGCGTCTCCAGCCGCGCGGATATCGGCCTGGAAAAGTAGCCGCGGCCGGCCCGGACGGGGGACGCGGCGCGTTCAGAGCGTCAGCGAATTGACGATCGCGTCGACCTCGTCCACTTCCTTGTCGAAGTAATACTCGCCGTGGCCGGAATAGAGGATCAGATGCAGCTTGCCGTCGGCGATCGCGCCATAGGCCTTGCCCTTGTAGTGACCGCCGTCCTGGACCGTGATGGCGAGATCGACGCTGAAGCCGTCGAGGTGCGCGAAGGCGAACGGCCGCAGATTGTCGGGCTCGACGGCGCTGTTGCCGCGGGCCGTCAACGTGGCGATCAAGAGATCGACGACATCGCTTTCCCGCATGCTGGACGCGAATGTCGGCAGATTCTCGTCGCCGATCGGCTTGAAGATCGTGCCGCCGTCGGGAATCTCGGCGAAGAAATGCAGCGTCTGCAGCCCCAGCCCGTCCTTGGTCCAGCTTTCGATGTTGTTTTCTGTCCGACGGTTCCAGGCGCTCGTCGGCTCGACCGAAAACCGCTCCATGGCGATCTGCCGCTTCGGCTCGACCAGCGTGTACTGCACGCAACCCGCCAGCAAGGCGACAAGAACGGCGGCGAGCACCGCCTTCGAATGTCTCCGCATGCCCAACCCCCGCCTCAATTCCCGTCCAGTTTGTCGATATAGCTTTGGATCATGGCCGCGTCGCCGGCGTCCGGCCGCAGCGAAAGAAAATTCCCGAACGACCGGGCCGCCTTGTCGTCGTCACCGGTATCCCAGTAGACGAATCCCAGCGAGCGATGTATCTCGGCCGGCGCATCCGACCCGTCCAGCGCCTGCTGGTAGAGATCGATGGCGCGTTTGTTGTCGTCGTCGGTGCGGCGCAGCCGGTGTATCTCGCCCTGGAAAAACCGCAGTTCGCCCGATGCATCCGCCTCGGCCAGCCGTCGCAGCAGCACCTCGCTCTGTTCGAGACGCCGGCGCTTGAGCTCGTCCCGCAGCCAGGCCGAGCGCAGCGGGCGGACGGCGTCGGCGAATCTCTCGGCGCCGATCTCGCGGTCGGTCACATCGGTCTCCGCGGCCTTCGCTTCCAGCGTCTCGACCCGCTCGGCGGTCGGCGGGTGCGAGGCAAAGAAGATCGGCTTGTCCTCGCTGTCGGGATCGGCGTCGCGCTCCCGCATCAGGCCGCGCCAGGACTTCGCCGCCTCGCGCGGGTCGTAGCCGGCCTCGATCACCATCCGCAGGCCGAGCTCGTCGGCCTCGCGCTCCTGGTCGCGGCTGTAGGCGAAGATCGCCGAGGCGCCGGCGAGCTGGGCCAGCGAGCCGACGAACCCGACACCGGCGGCCGAGGTGAACAACTGCACGAACGCCAGGGCGTCGGCCGTGTTGCTGGCGTTGCGCCAGTTCTGTACCGAGTGCCGGCGGCGATAGTGCGCGATTTCATGGCCCAGGATGTAGGCGAGCTGGGCTTCGTTCTGGCAGCGCAGCAACAGGCCGGTCCAGACCTGCATGACGCCGTTCGGCGCCATGGTCGCGTTGAAATGCGGCGTGCGCACCACGTAGATGCGCAGCTCGTCGCAGTAATCCGGCGCCAGGCGGCAGACGATGCGGCGCAGGTAGGCATCGAGGGCCAGATCGCTGATCACCCGGCCCGATGCGCGCAGTTCCTCTTCGGCCCGGTCCATGACCATCCACAGCCCGCCTTCGAGCGAGTCCGCAGGCGGCCGGTCGCCCGGCTTCAGGTCCGGCAGCGGTTCCGGCTTGTAGTCGTGGACATTCCGGGTTTCGTCGTTGCTGCGATAGGATTGCCAGTCCGCTTCCGGCTCGCCCGCGGACGGCTCGACGGCGAACAGGCAGGCCGATACGGCGACCAGCCCGCCGCGAACGGCGAACGATCGGCTCAAACCGGGAACTCCGCCAGCAGTTCTTCCAGCATTTCGCCGGCCGTGTCGGGCTTGCGCAGATCGGTGCCGGCGCCGCCGATCGCATTGAACCAGACGACTTCGCCGCTCCGCAGATCGATGAGCGACGCGAAACCCTGCTGACTGCCGCCCTGCACGCCGGCGCCGAGGATGGCGGCGGCCACGATCACCGCGGCGCGCCCGGGACTGGTGTAGCTGTCGCGCACGTGGATAAACAGGGCATAGTCGGCGCCGTGCCCCTCGCGCAACGCGGCCACACCGGGTCCAAGCGACCAGTCGAACTTGTCCTTCTTCGTCGGCAGGAGCATTGGCTGAATATATTTGTGGATGCGGATGGCGCTGCCGACGGCGCCGTGCAGGTGGACCAGACGACCGTGCGCCGCCGCCCGCGCCGGATCGGCCGGCAGGCTGTACCGCACCAGATCGAGGTTCCTTTCGGCCATCATCCTGTCAAGCGCGGCGCCGATATGCCGTTCGGCCCTGGCGGTCCATTCCGCCTTCGGCTCCAGCATTCCCGACGCCTGCACCTCGCTCAACTCGACGTCCGGCGCCATCAACAGGACGCGCGCGTTCGGCACCGGCTCGAACACGTTCGTTGTCTTCAACGTCGCCGTCTGGCAGGCGCCGACGATGAACAGCAGGAAAAGGATGCCCGCGGCGCGGGCGGAACGACGAAAACCCATCACGATCGACCCCAAGCGACCTCCCGAGAGGGCGCATTATCGGGTGGCGATGCACGCCGATCAAGATCTGGCCGGCGGAATTGCAGCAATTGGTTTCGGAATGGGTGCGAAGATCAGATCCGCGGCGCCCGCAGCGCGCGATGGCCGACCCTTCGAGACGCGGCTGTACCGCTCCTCAGAGCGTGTGAATGAATTACTCACGACCCAAAAGAAGCCGTCATGCTGGCGCAGGCCAGCATCCAGCGGCATCGCAACCTGTTGAAAAACA
>JANQKO010000418.1 GCA_028281075.1 Alphaproteobacteria bacterium
CCAAGTCGCCAAGACACCAAGGTCACGCCGAACATCCGAAGACCGCGACGCCTGATCTTGGTGTCTTGGCGTCTTGGTGGTGAAACCTCGAACGTCGCAGGCGCGGCAACCTAATAGGGACAGTCCCCGATAGATGGCCTGACGGGCCAACATGCAACATGACCGTGGTCCGGCCTTCATGACAAAATCGCCCGGTGTTTTGCTCCGGTTACGTTTTTCGTTCGTACGGCACCGGGCCGGTCCAGATTCCGCGTGAGCGGAAAACGCTCTAGACCGCCGCTTCGCCGTAATAGAGCTGCACCACGTGCTGCGCCTGGGCGAAGAACAGCCAGCGCTCGATGACCACGCCCAGGCCGGCCGACAGCGCGGCGATGACGGCGAGCACGTTGGCGACGGGCGGCGTCAGCAGCAGCACCAGCATGGTCAGCAGCAGCGGCAGGGCGAAGGCGAAGAACAGCGTCAGGTTGCGCAGCCGCGCCGCGTGCTTGCGGGCGACGCGATAGCCCATTTCCTGCTGCAGGTAGTTGGTCTCGGTATGGGGAGCGTCGAGCAGGCGCACCCGGCCAAGGCCGCCGAGACCGGTCGCGGTCTCTGCCGTGGCGGCCGGCGCCGCCGCGTCGGTGGCGCGCCAGTAGCCGGCCTTCAGCAGCCAGGCCAGCAGGATGGCCAGCACGCTCAGCAGGTTCGTGCCGATCAGCTCGTGCCCGAACAGGCGCAGCAGGGCGTCGGCCCAGATCGCGCCCGTCATCAGCGCCAGCGCCAGGTAGACCGGCGTCACCAGCGGATGGCGCCAGCGCGGAATGGCCGCCAGCGACGCGTAGATCATGCCCGTGCAATAGACCGTGACCGCGGCGCCAACGGCGCTCAGCAGGCCGCACAGCGCCCAGAAGCCGTCGTTGCGTTCGAGAAACACCCAGCCGATGCCGAACAGCCCGGCCGGCAGGTAGGCGACGAGCGCCGCCGCGCCCTCGCGCGACAGCCAGGACGAGCGCCACTGCGAAACCGCCCGCCAGGCCCGCTCGGGGTGGCCCAGGTGGAAGGTCGAGGACAGCAGGCCGAACGTGATCAGCCCCAGCGCCAGTCCCAGGCCGGCAAAGCCGAGCCAGCGGTCGGCCGGCACCGCGCCGAACGCGGCCGCCACGCCGAGCACGGCCAGGAGGCCGTAGCCCAGGCCCGAGGCGGTGGTGAAGATGATGACCGAGAACGCGGGATGCACGACGTTATGACGCGAGACGGTGGATGCGGGTGGCGAAGCTCAAGGGGATGACCGCCGTCCTAGCGCGACAGCACGCGGTCGACCCAACCCAGAAACCCGCCTTCCGGCGCCGGTTCCAGGGCCGTGGGGCCGTCGGTCGGACCGCCGCCGGCCGACAATTGCCGGGGCGGCAGGTATTTGTTCGTCGGCCGCAAGTCCATCTCCGGCATCAGGTCGAACCCGCCGCGGTCGGCGACCAGCCTGGAGACCTCGGAGTCCGGATCGGCCAGGTCGCCGAAATGCCGGGCCGAGGCGGGACAGGTGGCGACGCAGGCCGGCACGCGGTCGACCTCGTCGAAATTCTCGTTGTAGATCCGGTCGATGCAGAGCGTGCATTTCTTCATCACGCCGACGTCGGCGTCGTATTCCCGCGCGCCATAGGGGCAGGCCCAGGAACAGAGCTTGCAGCCGATGCAGAGATCCTCGTCGACCAGCACGATGCCGTCGTCGGCCCGCTTGTAGGACGCGCCGGTCGGGCAGACCGTGACGCAGGGCGCGTCGTCGCAATGCAGGCAGGATTTCGGGAAGTGCACCGTGCGGCTGGCCGCGCCCTCGCCCGCCTCGAAGGTGTGAATGCGGTTCAGCCAGACACCGCTGACGTCGGCCTCGTAGGGTTTCTCGTCCGTCAGCGGGGCCGGATAGCCGCCGGTGTTCCATTCCTTGCAGTTCACCGCGCAGGCATGACAGCCGACGCAGGTGTCGAGGTCGATGACGAGGCCGAGCTTCTTCGGCGGCGATTGTCGCGGCAGGCTGGTCATGCCGCATCCTCGCCGCGCTTTCGGAAGCCGGCGCCGTAGCGCAGCACCGACGGCCGCTCGGGGGTGCCGGGTGGGTTCGGCAGCACGTCGAACTGCGGCGCGGATTCGCCCGCCTCCTTCTCGTCCGCCTTACGCATCCGCACCCGCAGGTCGTACCAGGCCGCCTGCCCGGTCACCGGATCGGCGTTGGCGTAGCGATAACCGGATTCGCGCGCCGGCAGCAGATCGTCGATCAGATGGTTCAACAG
>JANQKO010000436.1 GCA_028281075.1 Alphaproteobacteria bacterium
GAGGCGCAGCAGGGACTGGCCCTTGCTGATCGGGGTCAGCGCCGGTGGCGCGCCGGCCGTGAAGGTCGGGAAGATCAGCCAGGCCGGCCGCGCCGGCTCGGCCCATCGCGCGATGCTGTCGGCCGGCGCCTTGACGTGCGCCACGGTGCCCTTGTTGGTGTCGCGCGTCTCGGGCCCGATCACGGCCCGCGGCGCGAAGGCGCGCATGACCCCGATGGATTCGTTCTTCAGGCTGACCGGCCGCGGCATCGGCGAGAGGCTGGCGCCGTCGGGCGCGAGCAGGCCCAGCTCGTCCGAGAACAGCCGCCAGCCGCGGTTGATCAAGGCCGCGCAGAGCGTGCTCTTGCCCGAGCCCGACGCGCCGGGCAGCACGGCGGCGACACCGTCGCGCGCGACCACGGCGGCGTGCAGCACGAGATGCCGATGCAGGTGCGCGTGGGTGGCCCAGTTCAGTCCCCACTCCAGGACCGGGAACGCCTGGTTGCTGGACAGCGGCGTGAACGGCACGTGACCGTCGAGATCGAAGACGACCAGCGGCCGCAGCCAGCGCCGCAGCGGCGACGGCGCCCGCAGGCGCACATGGAAGTCGGCGAAGCCGTCCGCCGGCGCGACCGCGTGGTCCTGGTAGAGCACGGCGATGCCGTCGACCAGGCCGTCCAGCCGCGCGCGCACCCGGACCGTGAGCGGCCCGATCCGCCAGGCCAGGCCGTCGCCGCGCAGGCGTCGGCGCATGTCGTCGCGGCTGAGGTCGGCGATCCGCACGTCAGCGCGGGTCCGGCTCGACCAGGCCGAGCTTGTGGAACTCCTGCACCAGCGCCGCCATGTGCGCCGCCAGGGCGGCGTCGGGCGCCAGGTCCAGCGCCGCCGCCACCTGCCGCGTCAGGCCGTCCAGGTCGTCCGGCGCGCGCCGCAGCGCGCGTAGCGCCGCCGCCTCGACCGGACCCAGCAGATGGGTGTCGCCGGCGCCGTCATGATAGGCGACGGTTTCGTCGCCCCAGCTATGCAGCGCGACGGAGAAATCCTGCGGCAGGCGCCAGCGTGGCGGCGGCTGTGTGGTCATGGCCGGGAACGCGCGTTCGTCGTTGATCCCGCGCCAGCATCACGCAGGCCGGGACGAAGGGTCAATCCCGACGCGTTGTCGCAGGCAATGACGAAGATATGGTAACGCGGCGACCGGCCGCGTCACGGCGCTAGACGGTGCTGCTGCTGCCGTCGAGCGGGCAGATCTGATTGTTCAGGTAGTACAGCTCTTCCTTGACGATCTGTATGTCGGACGCCTTGTTGCTCTGATAGGCCTGCACGAACTTGGCGATGACCGTCAGGACGTCGAGGTCGTATTTCACGTCGCAGGCGGCGTTCTGCAGCGCGGCGACCGCCTGCTTGCCGAGATGCAGCAGCTCCGGCTCGCAGTTGCCTTCGCAACCGGCCGGGACGACGGGGTCGCACTCGCCCCGGATGACCTCTTCCAGCGTGGCGCCGACAAAGGTGTTCTGGGCGTAGTAGGCGGTGATCAGGAAGATCTCCGAGAATTCCGTGCTCGGGCCGTATTGCGGGTGCCAGAGATGGGTGTTCTGCTTCCAGAACTGTTCCGAACAGCCCTCGCCCTCGCACTGGACGACGTCGGACATGTTCTCCGACGCCATCGCCGATTCCGAACAGCCGCCGGCCCAGGCCGGCCGGCCATATTGGGTCAGGATCACCGGCGCGCCGATCAGGCCGCCTTTCAGCAGCCGGCGCCGCGTGGCGCCGTCCGATCCGCTGGCCGGGGGGATCTCGCCGGACCGATCCGCGGGGACCGCGGTCTCGTCGGCGCCGTGCTTGCCGTGCGTCTTTACGTTGTCCATGCCCCAGATACACCTGTCACTGTCCACACCGCCCTGCCTCACCGGCCGGGCGCGACGCGCCGCTGCGGCCGGAAGAGCCCGTCACCAACCACGGCCGCCGACGCCGAACAAGGCGCTTCGGACAAATCCCGCCGTATCCCCAGCGACGTGACTTCCCAAAATGGCACGAGCAACGGCCGCCCAAAGGCTCTCACCCATTATACTAGCAAAATTCGGGCCAGAGGAGTCCGAACCGTCGCGGTGAGATTTCAATGGTTTAACGTCCCCGGCCTGGCCGGGGTTCGCGGATTCTGTAAAGAAACCCGACGTTGTGTAAGAATTTTCGACACTCAGCATCGGCGACTCGCCAAAAACAGGTTCCATGACCTGACCGTGACCTGACGGGCCGGCGCCGTTCGCGCCTGCCAGCGGACGCGAAACCTTATCTAGCACGGAAACATGTCATAACGGTTTCTTCGTTCCCGCTGGCTAGCATCGGCCCAAGCGGTGTCGGGGCGGCCGCGCGCCGGCGGCAAAACGCTTGCGCGTGGCTCGGGCTTCGTGGCACGTTAGCTTTTATGGTGTTCGAGATGGTGCTCAGCCACAAGATCTGGTCGATCGATCGGGCCCCTCGATTTGCCCTCACGGAATACCTGCGCCCGGACAACTCAACCCTGTTCCGCTTCTGAGGAGCGCTGGCCATGCCGACGACCGAATTCGAAGAACCGACCGACATCGACAATCCGCTCGACGTCGTGGAGCAGATCGTCTCCGCCAATCAATGGCCGTTCGACCGCCAGGGCGAGGAGGAGCTTTCGGTCTCCATTGCCGGCAGTTGGTGCGATTACCATCTCGGCTTTTCGTTTCCGCAGGGCCAGGGCGCCATGCAGATCGCCTGCGCCTACGACCTGCGCGTGCCGCAACGCAAGCGCGAGGAGATCTACTCGCTGCTGGCCATGGTGAACGAGCGCATGTGGCTCGGCCACTTCGACCTCTGGACCGAGGAAGGCGTGCCGATGTTCCGGCATACGGTACTGGTGCGCGGCGGGCCGGCGCTGACGCCGACCCAGCTCGAGGAGATGATCGAGGTGTCGATCGGCGAGTGCGAGCGGTTCTATCCCGCCTTCCAGTTCGTGCTCTGGGGCGGCAAGGCCCCGGGCGAGGCGATCGAGGCGTCGATGCTGGAAACCGTCGGCGAGGCCTGACCGTGACGGACGCCGGCGCCGGGCCGCTGCTGCTGGTCGGCTGCGGCAAGATGGGCGGGGCGCTGTTGCAGGGCTGGCTGCGCCAGGGGGCCGACCCGCGGAATATCCTCGTCGTCGAGCCGATGGCCGATCCGCACCGCGTGCTGGCCGCGCCGGGCGTGAAGGTGCTGGCCGAGCCCGGACAGGTACCGGCCGATTTCGCGCCCGCCGTGGTGATTCTGGCCGTGAAGCCGCAGAGCATGGACGAGGTGGCGCCGCGTTACGGCCGTTTCGCCGGGCCGGACACGGTCTTCATGTCGATCGCCGCCGGCACCAAGATCGCCTATTTCGAACGGCAGTTCGGCGCCGACGCCGCGATCGTGCGGGTGATGCCGAACACGCCGGCGGCGGTCGAGCGCGGCATGTCGGTGCTGTGCGCCAACGGCGGCGTGTCGGCGGCGCGGCGCGAGACCTGCACCCGTCTTATGGCGGCCGTCGGCGAGACGGCCTGGATCGAGGACGAGGCGCTGATGGACGCCGTCACCGCCGTCAGCGGCTCCGGTCCGGCCTACCTGTTTCTGCTGATCGAGTGCCTGGCGCAGGCCGGCGTCGACGCCGGCTTGTCCGAGGAGCTGGCGGCGCAGCCCGCGGCGGCAACGGTGTCGGGGGCCGGCGAGCTGGCGCGGCGGTCGGCCGAGACGCCGGGCCAGTTGCGGGTCAACGTCACCAGCCCCGGCGGCACGACCCAGGCCGCGCTGGAGGTGCTGATGGCCGATGACGGGCTGGCGCCGCTGCTGCGTCGCGCGGTCCAGGCCGCGGCCCGCCGCAGTCGCGAGCTCGGCGGCTGACCGGCCGGCCCGCCGTCAGACGGCGAATTCCTCGACTTCGACGCGGTTGACGCCGGCCTCCCGCGCCGTGTCCAGCAGCTCCTGCCAGGTCATGGCGTCGATGGGCACGCCCTCGGCCAGACGCGTCTCGCGCATCTTCCGTTCCGGATCGCCCGGCACCATGACCGCGTCGACACCGGGCGCCGGCGGCGAGGCCTTCACCCAGCCGGTGAAGGCGTTCAGGTCCTGGCCGAAGAAGCCGCTGGCGTTGAAGACGTCGGGATCGAGGATGATCATCAGCATGTTGTTGATGATCGTGCCGCGCTCCAGGCGCTCCGGCAGGAAGGTGCCGCCGCCGGTGACGCCGCCGGCCAGGATGTCGCAGATCAGCGCCAGGCCGTAGCCCTTGTGCGCGCCGACCGACAGCAGCGCGCCGGTCGGTTCGCCGTCGCCGCGGAACATGACGCCCGGATCGTTGGTCGGGTTGCCGTTCTCGTCGATCAGCGAGCCGTCCGGCACCGTGACGCCCTTGTTGTGGGCGACCCGGACCTTGCCCATGGCGATGTTGCTGGTCGCCATGTCGAGGATCAGGCGCGGATGGTCCTTGGTGGCCGGGATGGCGGTGCAATAGGGATTGGTCGTATAGCGCGGATCGGAACCGCCGAACGGCGCCACCAGGGCGTGGAACGACGTCGAGTTCACGTAGTGGATCGAGACTAAGCCGGCATCGGCGCACATCTCTCCCCAGGCGCCGATGCGGCCGATATGGTGGCTGTTGCGCAGGCCGACGACGGCGACGCCGTGCTCGCGGGCCTTGGCGATGCCCATCTCCGTCGTTTCCTGCGCGATCACCTGGCCATAGCCGGCATTCCCGTCGACCAGCAGGAAGCAGCCCTTGTCGACGACGACCTCGGCGTGCTGGCCGACATTCAGCCGGCCCTCGACCACGGCGCTGATATAGGCCGGCATCATGCCGACGCCGTGGCTGTCATGACCGGCGAGATTGGCTTCGACGAGGCGGTCCGCGACCATCTGCGCTTCGGTTTCCCCGCTGCCGGCGCGCATGCAGATCAGCTTGGTCAATTCGGTAAGCTTGTCGGCCTGAACCACAACGTCGGCCATATTGACGTCCTCCTTCTCATTGTCGCGGATTCCCGGCCGCGGCGACGTGTCGCCGGCGGCCCGCGCGGCTTGCCGCCTTCGCCGGCTCGCTTATATCATGGCTTCCGGAGGGATACGGCAATGGCCAAGCAACTGACCTCGACGCGGCGCAGAAAGTCCGGTGGCGGCAAGACGGCGGCCGATCCGCGCGAGGCGGTCTTCGCGGCGGCCATGAAGCTGGCCGGCCTGCAGGGCTGGGCCGACACCACGATGGCCGATATCGCCGACGAGGCCGGCATCGGCCTCGACGCGCTGCACCGGCATTTCAGCGGCAAGCCGGCGCTGCTCGCGGCCTTCGTCGCGCATGTCGACGGCCTGGTGCTGGCGGGGACCGATCCGGAAATCGGCGACGAGCCGGTGCGCGACCGCCTGTTCGACATCTACATGCGGCGCTTCGATACCCTGGCGCCCTACAAGGACGGCCTGCGCGCCGTCGCGCGCGAACTACCGCGCGACCCGGCCCTCTTCGCCTGCTTCCTGTCCGGTCCCTACCGGCGGTCGCTGGAATGGACCCTGGAAGCCGCCCGCATCGGCAATTGGGGACCGCTGCAGCCGCTGCAGCTCAAGGGCCTCGGCGTGATCCAGGCCGCCGTTACCCGCACCTGGCTGGACGACGACAGCGAGGACCTGGGCAAGACCATGGCGGCGCTGGACAAGGCCCTGCGCCGGGCCGATTCCATCGTCGCGTCGTTCCCGTTCGGCGGCCGCCGACGGCGTGCCGAACAGGCCGAGGCCGGGGCCGAGAGCGCCTGACCCGGGCGGCAGAATTCGCTTGACCCGCCACCGCCGAGAGGCGATACGAGCGATGGAGTTTGTGCAGTGCAGCATGTCCGCGGCGGCGACGCCGCGACCGTGCCGCGGGACCGTCCGCGGAGACCGCCAATGTCAGATTTCCGATGGGAAAGGCACCAGCATGGCCAAGGAAAACCCGTTCGCCGGCTTCGACGTCACCAAGATGATGGCCGATTTCAAGCTGCCCGGCGTCGACATGGAAAGCATGATGAGCGCGCACAAGAAGAATATCGAGGCCTGGCAGAAGGCCAACGAGCGCGCGGCCGAGAACTTCCAGGGCATCGTCACCCGCCAGGCCGACATGGTGCGGGACACCATGGGCGAGCTGGCCGAAACGCTGCAGCAGATTTCGGCCTCGGCCAGCCCCGAGGACAGCGCCCGGCGGCAGGCCGAGGTCATCAACCGGGCGCTGGAGACGGCGTTGAGTAATCTGCGCGAGATCGCCGAGATGACGGCGGACTCGAACCGGGAAGTCTTCGACGTGCTGAATTCGCGCATCATGGAGAGCATGGAAGAGGTGCGCGAGCTCGGCAACGAAGCCATGCGCAAGGCGACCGGCGGCGCCGACACGAAGTAGCGCCGCCCGGTCCCATGTCCGAGATCGGTTTCGATGACTTTCTGAAGGTCGACATCCGCGTCGGCACCATCGTCAATGCCGAGGCGTTTCCCGAGGCCCGCCGGCCGGCCTACAAGCTGTGGGTCGATTTCGGCGCGGAGATCGGCGAGCGCAAGACCTCGGCCCAGATCACCAGGCACTACACGCCGGCGGACCTGCTCGGCCGGCAGGTCTGCGCCGTGGTCAATTTCCCGCCGAAGCAGATCGGCAAGTTCATGTCCGAGGTGCTGGTGCTGGGCTTCCCCGACGAGGACGGCGAGGTCGTGCTGATCGGTCCGAGCCTGAAGGTGCCGAACGGCGGCCGCATGTATTGAGCGAAACACGCGCCGCGGCGTCGACGTCGTGACATAGGTCAAGGCCAGGCTCGCCGAAGCGGTGGTTAATGCCACCGCAAACGCCAAACGGAGGGCATCGACATGGTGACTTCACGCGGCACGCGCCAGGACCATCCCATGGTCGCGGTGGAAAACGGCATGAACGCGTTCGCCGGCGTCGGCGGGGCCTATTTCGGCGCCGTCATGAAGGCTGGCCAGACCATGATGAACGGCGTCGTCGAGTGGAACCGCGAGGTGGCGGACTTCGCCAGCCACCGGCTGCAGGCCGATGGCGAGACGGCGCAGGCGCTGATGCAGTGCAAGGACTGGTCGGCGGTCGCCGACGTTCAGAAGGACTTCCTCGACCGCGCGACGGCGCAATACGGCGAGGAGGCGACGCGGCTGACCAGCCTGGCGACCCGCGTGGTGCAGGACAGCATCGCGCCGTTGCAGGACAGTCTGATGTCGGTCGCCGCCGCGCCGCGCCAGCCGGGCTAACAGGCTGTTGAAATGATCCGATATCGCGGCTGACCATCCTTCGAGACAGCCCCTATCGGGGCTTCCTCAGGATGAGGACTCGTTTTATTTCAACACGTTATCCTCATGCTTGTATGGGGTTTTTGTTGTCAAGCACGGGTGTTTGGTGGTGGTCGTGGGTTTGTGTTTGGCGATGATCTGAGGGGAGCCCGTGGTTGCGCGGCGGTTGAGTTGGCGCAGGCTTGTATTCGGTTGATCTCGTCGGATCGTGACCATGATGCGGTCATTCGCATCGTCGACGCGGCTCCGTGGCGGCGGGTCCATTCTGAGGATCGGCGCTGTGGCCAAGCATGAGGTCGGGTCACCGCCACCCCGGATCATCGTGGCCGTCGGCCGCTGCCGCGGTGTGCGGCGGCCGTCGGCCGTTGTTGGTGTTTGCTGTTGGCGGCTGCGGTCATGCGGCCGGCCGCAGGATCAAGCCTTGCGGCACTTCGCCGGTGGTGACCAGGCGCCAGAGCGCGATCAGCAGCTTTCGGGCGAGCGCGACGATCATGGTCTTGCGCACGATCCGTCGGTCGCCCTGGACGGCTTCGGTGCGCTGTCGGTACCACTTGGCCAGGGCGCTGTGCTTCTGGAAGCGCAGGAAGCGCCAGGCGAACTGGATCATGGCGCCTCGCACGCGGGCATTGCCGGCGCGTGCCAGGCCCTTCTCGCGGCGGCGCTGGCCGCTCTCGTCGGGGGCGCCGGTGAGGCCGCCATAGCGGGCGACGGCGCGTTGTCCGGGGAAGCTGCGCACGAAGGCCTCATGGGTCAGCAGGTCGGCAGTTTCCAGGCCGAGGCCATGGACCCGGTCCAGGGTGCGGAGCATGGCCTGGGGGCCGTCATCGGCGGCCTGCTCGAGCCGTTCCCGGCGGGCCGTCTCGATCTGCTTGATCTGGTCTCTGATCAGACGCAGCCGGTCCATGTCATGGCGCAGCTCGGCTTTTGTGTTTGGCGGCAGCGGCTCGTCTTCGGGCGTGCGCAGGCTGTCGAGACGCTCGGCCGCCTTGCGCAGGCCGGGTTTGAAGTTGCGGATGCCGAGGCGGGCCAGAGCGGCCTTCATGCGATTGATGATGCGGGTCTGTTCGTTCACCAGGGTCCGGCGCTCGCGGCTCGGGCGCTTGGCGTCTTCCTCGGCCAGCGTCGGCAGCGCCGCCATGTTGCAATGCCCCGGCTCGCCACGCAGCCAGCCGAGAAAGCTGCGCTTGAGCAGCTTGGTGTCGAGCCGGTCGGTCTTCGCCCGCCGATGCGTGCGGGCCACGGGGATGCTGCTGGCATGCATGACATGCGCCTCGATGTCCCGCGCCCGCAGCCAGCGCGCCAGCCAGAAACCGTCGCGGCCGGCCTCGTAGGCCACGGCAATGCGCGTGATCGCCTGGCCGGCGGCAACCGCCTCATCGCGCCAGCGCCGCAGCTGCGCCAGCAGACCAGCCGGATCCGGCGACAGCTTCTTCAAAGGTTCCCGGTCAATGCCCGGCACCATCGCCGCCAGCAGCCAGCTCGACTGGCTCATCTCGATGACAACGATCAATGTGCTATCGTGGTCCAGGGCAACGGCGGATCTGCTCAGGTCGTTCTGCTTCGACATCGGGGCTCTCCATCGGTGGATCTTCAGCAACGATGGTGACATCCCTCGTTGCCCGCCCCATAGCATCTGAGGAGGCCCCGCAGGGGCCGTCTCGAAGCATGCGCAATTACTCGTTCGTAACGACCTGACGTATCAGTCGCGCGGCTGCGGGACGATGCGCAGATACGGCTTCGGCGCTTCCCAGCCGCCCGGGAACTTCTCCTTGGCCTCCTCGTCGGAGACGGCGGGTACGATGATCACATCCTCGCCCTGCTTCCAGTTCACCGGCGTCGCCACCTTGTGCTTGGCCGTCAATTGGCAGGAATCCAGCACCCGCAGCACCTCGTCGAAGTTCCGGCCCGTGCTCATCGGATAGCTGATCATCGCCTTGATCATCTTGTCCGGGCCGATGACGTACACGTTCCGCACCGTCTGGTTATCGACGGGCGTGCGACCTTCCGAACTCGAGCCGGCATCCGCCGGCAACATGCCG
>JANQKO010000458.1 GCA_028281075.1 Alphaproteobacteria bacterium
ACGCGCCGTAGCCGGTCGGCATGAAGTAAAGCGTGAGCGTGTAGCAGACGACGGTCGTCAGGCCGGCAACGATCAGCACCGGCCAGGCCACGGCGCGCGGACTGAGGCCGGCGGAGAACATCACCGCCAGCTCGCTGTCGGCGCTCAGCCGGTAAAAGGCGTAGAGCACGGCGGCGAAGAGAGCGATCGGCAGAATGGCCGTCAGCACCGTCGGCAGCAGCAGGAACGTGAGATAGAAGAAAAAGCCGGCCGACAGGCCCTTGTTGATGATCAGGTCGACCGAGCGCAGGGATTGCGTCAGCCAGATCACGCCGGTGAGCGACAGGAAGAAGAACACAAAGGGCCCGGCGAGCTGCCCAAGGATATATCGATGGAGCCTCTGCACGGCGCGCATCATACAGCGCGCCGATGCCGGGCCAAGAGTTATGTTTTCGCCTGGATTCAGCGACTTAGTGCGCGCGGTGCGTGATGGCCGACCCTTCGAGACGCGCCCTGCGGGCGCTCCTCAGGGTGAGGTCGGGTGTGATGGCGATGTTCGTACGTGAACCGGGCTTCGATATCGACCCCCGGCGCGCGCGGCTTTCATTCCGGACGCGGGCCGGTAAGATGGCGGCGCGGCGGTCAGGCCGGTGCGCGAACAGAACTATGGATCGAAGGGGATCTTGATGAAGGTAGCCATTTCGGAACTCAAACTGCCGGCGGCCGGCGTCCTGGTGGTCGGCGCCGGCAGCGGCCGGAAGCTCAATCCGAGCGCGGCGGCGGTCGACAAGAAGTCCGGTGGCGCCTTGCAACGGGCCATGAAGGCGAGCCGCTTCAAGGGCGAGAAGGGACAGATGCTGGAGGTCATGGCGCCGGCCGGGATGAAGCTGAGCCGGGTGCTGCTGGCCGGCCTGGGCGAGCAGGACGAGATCGACGACCTGGCCATGGAGGCGGTCGGCGGCAGCGCCGTGCAGAAGCTGCTGACCTCGGGCGAGACCCAGCTTACCTTCGCCTGCGACGTCGACGCCAAGGCGGCCGCGCGCATCGCCTACGGCGCCAAGCTGGGTGCCTACCGGTTCGACAAGTACCACACCCAGCGCAAGGACGACGCCAAGCCGAGCCTGAAGACGGCGACCGTGTCGGTGAAGGGCGCGGCGGCGGCGAAGCGCGCCTTCGCCGGGCTCGACCGCACCGGCGACGGCGTGTTCTTCACCCGCGACCTGGTCTCCGAGCCGGCCAACATCATCTATCCCAAGACCCTGGCCGCGGCCTGCCGCACGCTGGCGAAGCTGGGCGTCAAGGTCGAGGTGCTGGGCGAGACGCAGATGGCCAAGCTGGGCATGGGCGCGCTGCTGGGCGTCGGCCAGGGCAGCGCGCACGAGAGCCAGCTCGTGGTCATGCGCTGGAACGGCGGCGGCCGGGCGAAGCCGGTCGCCTTTGTCGGCAAGGGCGTGACCTTCGACACCGGCGGCATCTCGCTGAAGCCCGGTCCGGGCATGGAGCAGATGAAGTGGGACATGGGCGGTGCCGGCACCGTGATCGGCCTGATGAAGGCGCTGGCCGGGCGCAAGGCCAAGGTCAACGCGGTGGGCGTGGTCGGCCTGGTCGAGAACATGCCGTCGCATACGGCGCAGCGGCCGGGCGACGTCGTCACCTCGATGTCGGGGCAGACCATCGAGATCCTGAACACGGATGCCGAGGGGCGGCTGGTGCTGGCCGACGCGCTCTGGTACACGCAGTCCCGTTTCAAGCCGCAGTTCATGGTCGACCTGGCGACGCTGACCGGGGCGATGATGGTGGCCCTGGGCCAGGACAATGCCGGCGTGTTTTCCAACGACGACGAATTGACGGACCGGCTGCTGGCCGCCGGCAAGGCCGAGGGCGAGACCGTCTGGCGCATGCCGCTGGGCGACGCCTATGACAAGCTGATCGATTCCGACATCGCCGACATGAAGAATGTCGGCGGCCGCTATGCCGGCGCGATCACCGCGGCGCAGTTTCTGCAGCGGTTCGTGAACAAGCTGCCCTGGGCGCATCTCGACATCGCCGGCGTCGCCTGGTCTGAGAAGGGCCGGCCGACGGTGCCGAAGGGCGGCACCGGCTGGGGCGTGCGGCTGCTCGACCGGCTGGTCGCCGACCATTACGAGAGATAGCGCCGGGGCGGCCGGGGAGACGGTGACCGAGGTCGGCTTCTATCACCTGCAGCGGGCGCCGCTGGAACGGGCGCTGCCGAGGCTGCTGGAGAAGGTGCTGCAGAGCGGCCATCGCGCGGTGCTGATGGCGGGCTCGGACGAACGCCTGGCGGCGCTCGACGCCCTGCTCTGGACCTACGAGCAGCGCGCCTGGCTGCCGCACGGCACCGCGGCCACGGGCCATGCGGCGGCGCAGCCGGTCTATCTGACCACGGCCGAGGAGAACCCGAACGAGGCCGACGTGCTGGTGCTGGTCGACGGCGCGCGGCCGGATTTCATCGGCCGCTTCGCGCGCGTGCTGGACATGTTCGACGGCCGCGACGATGCCGCCGTGCAGGCGGCGCGCCAGCGCTGGAGCGACTACAAGGCGAACGGCTTCACGGTCACCTACTGGCAGCAGGCCGAGCGGGGCTGGGAAAAGAAGGCCTGATCCGGCCGCCGTGACGCGCCTCAGGCGTCGCCGGCATAACCGGGGCAGAAGTTCGGGCGTTGGCGAAGTTGTCGGCCCTCACCCTCCCACGAGCTGCTGCTCGCGGGTCCCTCCCTCTCCCGCAGGCGGGAGAGGGGCAATCAAACCGCAGCAATAACGGCCCCCTCTCCCGCGTGCGGGAGAGGGTTGGGGTGAGGGCACAGTGAGGCGGAAAACAGTAAATCGGCCATGCCCAAACGCCCGGACTTTTGCCTCGATTACTCGCCGGCCCGCTCCAGCGCCTCGGTCGCGCTGAGCCAGCTCTGCTCGGCCGTGTCGCGTTCGCGTTCGAGGTCGGCGCGCCGCTTGTTGAGCTCGGCGAGGCGCGCGGGCGGACCGTCGTAGATCTTCGGATCGGCCAGTTCCGCCTCCAGCCGGCCGAGCGCCTGGTTCGCCCGTTCGATCCGCCGCTCGGCCTCGCGAATGGTCTTCCGCAGGGGCGCCAGCCTGGCGCGGGCCTCGGCGCCCGCGCGCCGCGCCGCCTTCCGTTCCTCGCGGCCCTTGCCGTTCTCGGCCCGGCCGCCGGCGCCGGCGTTGCGGCCGCGCGGACGCTCGGCGAGCAGCAGCCGCTGGTAGTCGTCGAGATCGCCGTCATAGCGGGCGACCGTGCCGTCGGCGACGAGCCAGAGGTCGTCGGCGACCAGCTCGACCAGGTGCCGGTCGTGGCTGACCAGCACGACGGCGCCGGGAAAGCCGTTGAGCGCCTGCACCAGCACCTCGCGGGTGTCGATGTCGAGATGGTTGGTCGGCTCGTCGAGGATCAGGAGCTGTGGCGCCTCGACGCAGATCAGGGCGAAGACCAGGCGGGCGCGCTCGCCGCCCGAGAGGTTCGCGGCCTTGACGTCGGCCCGGTCCTGCTGGAAGCCGAAGGCGCCGAGACGGGCGCGGACCTGCGCCTCGGTGGCGTCCGGCAGCACGGCCTGCAGATGCGCGAAGGCGTCGTCGGCCGGGCTCAACTCCTCGATCTGGTGCTGGCCGAAATAGCCGACGCTCAGCTTGGCGACCCGCCGCATGCGGCCGTCAAGCGGCTTCAGCCGGCCGCTCAGCAGCTTGGCGAGCGTCGATTTGCCGTTGCCGTTGCGGCCGAGCAGGGCGATCCGGTCGTCCATGTCGAGCCGCAGGTCCAGGCCGCGCAGCACCGCCTTGCCGTCATAGCCGACAGCGGCGTCGTCGAGGGTCATGAGCGGCGAGGGGCGCGGCACCGGGTCCGGAAAGCGGAACTCGATGGTGCGCTCCTCCATCACCGAGGCGATCGGCTCCATGCGCGACATGGCCTTCAGGCGGCTCTGGGCCTGCCGGGCCTTCGAGGCCTTGTAGCGGAAGCGGTCGACGAAGGCCTGCATGCGCTGGCGCTGGGCCTGCTGCCTGGCGCGCGCCTTGTCCTGCAGTTCCAGGTGGGCGCGGCGGGTGCGCTCGAAATCGTCATAGCCGCCCTTGTAAAGCGTCAGGCGCCGCTGCTCGACATGCAGGATGCCGCCGACGCAGCGGTTCAGCAGGTTGCGGTCGTGGCTGACCAGCAGGAAGGTGTAAGGATAGCCGCGCAGGTAGCTTTCGAGCCAGAGCGCGCCCTCCATGTCGAGATAGTTGGTCGGCTCGTCCAGCAGCAGCAGGTCCGGCCTGGCGAACAGCACGGCGGCCAGCGCCACCCGCATGCGCCAGCCGCCGGAGAATTCACGGCAGGGCCGCTGCTGCGCCGCGGCGTCGAAGCCGAGGCCGGCCAGGATGGCGGCCGCCCGGGCCGGCGCGGTATGCGCGTCGATATCGGCCAGGCGCTGATGGATGTCGGCGATGCGGGCGGGCTCGTCGGCGGTCTCGGCCTCGGCCAGCAGGGCGGCGCGCTCATGGTCGGCGGCCAGCACCGTGTCCAGCAGGCTGGCCGCGCCGCCCGGCGCCTCCTGGGCCACCATGGCCAGCCGGGCGCCGCGCCGGACGTTCAGCGCGCCGGCGTCCGGCGCGATCTCGGCCGCGATCAGGCGCAGCAGCGTCGACTTGCCGGCGCCGTTGCGACCGACCACGCCGATCCGGTGGCCGGGCGGGATA
>JANQKO010000462.1 GCA_028281075.1 Alphaproteobacteria bacterium
CTCGTAGGACTCGTTGATCGGCGCCCAGCTCCGGCCGATGTCCATGCCGGTGCTCGACAGGATTCTGAGCAGCATCGGCACCTGATCCGACCCGACCCGGTCGCCGTCGACCGACAGATGCATGTCGGCCGTGCCGTCGTCGCCGCGAACGACGTCGAGGCGGATCGTGTGCCGGCCGGGCGTCAGCGGTACGGATGCCGCGACGACGACATGTTCGCGGAACAGGTTGTAGTCGAAATGCAACCGGCCGTCGGCGAGATAAAGCACGAAGCCGCTGTTGATGGTGCCACGGGCGATCAGCGCGCCGTTCTCGGCGTCGGCGACGTGTTCCAGCTCGACGATGGTAGTCCAGCCGCGCGCCGTCGACGGGCAGGCATCGGCGACGATGTGGCTGACCGGCGGGTGATAGACGAAACGGTGCCGTGCCGTCGGCATGCCCGGCCGGCGCGAGGCGCGGAACAGCAGGGCGGCGCCGCGGTCGTCGAGCGGCAGCACGCCGTGGCGTTCCGCCTCCGACCACCACAGGTCCGTCATCTCCTTCAGCCGCGCCGGCTCGGCCGCGGCCAGGTCGTTGCATTCCGAGAAATCGTCGTCCAGGCGATAGAGCTCCCAGGCGTCGTCGTCGAACGGCGTGCCATGCTTGTGGCGGGTCACCGCCTTCCAGCCCTTGTGCCAGATGCCCCGGTGGCCCAGCATCTCGAAATACTGCGTGTCCCGGGCCGGCCGGGCGGCCGCGTCGTCGAAGGTCGGCGTCAGGCTGGCGCCGTGCAGCGGCATCTGCGCCACGCCCGCGACGCTGTCGGGCAGGTCTGTGCCGAGCAGGTCGAGCACCGTCGGCATGATGTCGATGGCATGACAGAAGCCGTGCCGGAGGCCGCCCGGTTCCTTCAGGCGAGCCGGCCAGTGCACCACCAGCGGGTCGCGGACGCCGCCGCCATGGGTGTTCTGCTTGTACCATTTCAACGGCGTGTTGCCGGCCTGGGCCCAGCCCCAGGGGATGTTGCTGTGGCTCTTCGGGCCGCCGATATCGTCGAGCTGCGCCACGGCGGCGTCGACGTCCTCCTTCAGGCCATTGAAATAGCGCATCTCGTCCAGCACGCCGGTCTGGCCGCCCTCCTGGCTGGCGCCGTTGTCCGACATCACCAGCAGCAGCGTGTTGTCCAACTGCCCCGTCGCTTCCAGGAAGGCCACGAGCCGGCCGATCTGATGGTCGGTATGGTCGAGCATGGCGGCGAAGGCTTCCTGCAGGCGGGCGGCGAAGGCGCGCTCGTTGTCGCTCAGATCGTCCCAGGGTTTGACGCCGGGATTGCGTCCAGCCAGTCGCGTGCCGTTGGGCACGACGCCCATCTCGAGCTGGCGGGCGAACCAGGTCTCGCGCACGGCGTCCCAGCCCGCATCGAAGCGCCCGCGATACTTCGCCAGCCAGTCCGCCGGCACCTGGTGCGGCGAATGGGTGGCGCCGTAGGCGAGGTAGAGGAAAAACGGCCGTTCCGGCACCAGCGAGATGACGTCGCGCATCATGCCGATGGCCCGGTCGGTGATGTCTTCGGACACATGGTAGCCGTCCGCGGGGCCGCCCGGCGGATCGGCGAAATGGTTGTCGATGGTCAGCTCCGGCCGGAACTGGTCGGTCTCGCCCTGCATGAAGCCGTAATAGCGGTCGAAGCCGCGCTGCAGCGGCCAGTTGTGGAACGGGCCGGCGGCCGAGCACTCGGCCATCGGCGCCAGGTGCCATTTGCCGGCCGCGAAGGTGGCGTAGCCCTGGTCGCGCAGCACCTCGGCCAGCGTCGCCGCCGAGCGCGGGATGGCGCCGCGCATGTGCGGAAAGCCGGTATCCATGTTTGAGATCGCGCGCATGCGCACGGCGTGATGGTTGCGCCCGGTCAGCAGGCAGGCCCGGGTCGGCGAGCACAGCGCCGTGGTGTGGAAGCCGGTATAGCGCAGGCCGCTGGCGGCCAGGCGATCCACGTTCGGCGTCTCGATATCGGAGCCATAGCAGCCGAAATGGGCGAAGCCGGTGTCGTCCAGCACGACGACGACGATGTTGGGGGCATTCTCGGGCAGCGTCGGCGCCGGCCACCAGGGTTCCGATTCCGCGTGCGTGCGGCCGATATGGCCGCCGAAGTCCGGCTCGGCGGGGTGCTTGTAGCTCATAGGTGTTCTCTCTCCTCTCGCGCGGCGGCGTCAGCGATGCAGCCGCCGCATGGCCCGCTCGGTTTCGGTGGCAAGCTCGGCGACGACGGCGGCGACCGGGCGCAGTTCGTTGACGAAGGCGATCGACTGGCCGGCCGGATAGTGCAGCAGCGGCTCGACCTCGTGCTCGGTGACGGCGCCCAGCAGGTCGCCGATCAGGATGTCGTGGTGCGGCATCGGCAACGGTTTCGGCGCGTCCGGCGCATCCCACTCGTCGGACCAGGCCGAGCGGATCATGCGCATGGTCTTGCCGGAATCGGACCGGCTGATGACGGTATCCTCGCTGCCGGCGGCCAGCAGCTTGGCGCGCAGCTTCGGGCCCATCTCGTGCTCGGCCGTGCCCAGCCACAGCGAGCCGGTCCAGACGCCCTGCGCCCCCATGGCCAGCGCCGCGGCGATATGCCGGCCCGTCGCCACGCCGCCCGCCGCCAGCACCTGCACCTTGCCGGCGAGGTCGACGATCTGCGGCACCAGCGTGAAGGTGCCGATCGGGCCGGTGTGACCGCCGGCGTCATGGCCCTGGGCGACGATCAGGTCTACCCCGGCATCGAGCGCCATGCGCGCATGCCGCGGGCTGCCGATCAGCGCGGCGGTCAGCTTGCCGTCGTTCTTCGCCTGTGCCACGACGTCGGGCGGCGCGCCGATGCCGCAGGCGAACAGGTTGACGTCGGAGGCCAGCACCGCGGCGATCTGGCGCTCGGCGATTTCCTCGGAGCGCAGAAAGCGCGAACGCATGCCGGGTCCGCTCGCCGGCGGCACCTGGTACTTGTCATAGAGGTGCTGGACGAAGGCCTTGTGCCGTTCCGGCAGTTCGGCCTCGACCGCGCGCTTGTCGGCGGTCGCCGGCATGCCGCGCGGCAATACCAGGTCGACGCCGAAGGGTTTGTCGCCGATGCGCCGGCGGATCAGCGCCAGCCGCTCGGCGATCTCTTCCGGCGTGTCGCGCGTCGCGCCGTACACGCCGATGCATCCCGCCTCGGCCAGCGCGCAGACCACGTCCACCGAGTGCGCGAAGCCGAAAATCGGATGGCGCAGACCCAGCCGTTCCATCAATGCGTTTTGCGTCACGTCCGCACCTCCAGCACCGCGTCCAGCGCCACCGCCCCCTCGCCCCTCGGCAATACGACGAACGGATTGAGATCCACCGACAGCAGCCGGTCGGCCTGCGTGGCGGCAAACCGCGACAGCGTCGCCAGCGCCGCCGCCAATGCGTCGATATCGGCGGCCGGCGCACCGCGCACGCCGTCCAGCACAGCGCGGCCCTTGATTTCGTCGATCATGCGATGCGCCTCGCCGTCGTCGAAGGGCGCGACGCGGAAGCTCACGTCCTCCAGCACTTCCACCAGGACGCCGCCGAGACCGAACATCACCAGCGGCCCGAACACCGGGTCCATGTGGATGCCGAGAATGGTCTCGACACCGCCGGTCAGCATCGGCGCGACCAGGCAGCCGCTGATCGCGGCGCGGGGCGCGCGGTTCCTGGCCGCATCCGTGATCGCGGCGAATGCGCCGCGGACGGCATCCGCCGAGGCGAGGTTCAGGCGCACGCCGCCGATCTCGGTCTTGTGCAGGATGTCGGGCGAAACGATCTTCATCGCCACCGGCAGCCCCAGCGCCTCGGCGGCCGCGACCGCTTCATCCGCCGTCACGGCAAGCCGGTGCGGCGTCATCGGCAGGCCGGCGGCGCCGAGGATCCGCATGGCCTGGACTTCGGTCAGCGGCCCGCTCGGCAGCGTCGACGCACCGCCGGTGCTCGGTCGGCGGGTCCAGCCCGGCGGGCGCGCGAAGGCGTCGGCGAAGTGCGCGCCGGCCGCGGCGGCGCGGGTCGCGTGCGTCGGCTCGACGCAAAGTGGCAGCCCCGCCGCCTCGAGACGCTCCTGGACCGCCGGTGGCGCCATGCCGGCGACACAGAGGAACTTGCCCGGATGGTCGCGTTTCAGGTCGGACCACAGGGCCAGGTTCCGGTCGGCATCGGCGCCGGTGGCCGCCAGCGCGGCGCCCTGGAAGCCGACGATGGCATCGTAGTCGGCCTCGTCCAGCACCAGCCGCAGCGCCGTGTCCAGCAGCTCCGGCTGGTTCAGGATCTGGCCGGTGACGTCCAGCGGGTTGTTGACGCCGGCATAGGGGACGATGTCCTTGAACTTTCGCTGCGTCGCTTCCGGCAGCGTCGCGACATCGAGGCCGCGGGCGGCCGCGTCGTCGGCCATCAGCACGCCGACGCCGCCCGAGACGGTGACCAGGCCAGCGCGATTTCCCTTCGGCAACCCACCGACGGCCAGTGCCGCGGCGATGCCGTAGAATTCCTCGATCGAGTTGGCGCGATAGGCCCCGAACTGCCGGAACACGGCCTCGAACACCCGGTCGGTCCCGGCCAACGCCGAGGTATGCGACTGCGCCGCCCGGGCGCCGGCCTCGGTGCGGCCCAGCTTGACGACGACGACCGGCTTGCGGTTCGCGCGGGCCAGCGCGAGCGCGTCGAGCATGGCCGCGCCGTCGCGGACGCCCTCGAGATACAGCAGGATCACGTCCGTCGCCGGGTCCTCGGCCAGAAACGCCAGGCAGTCGGCGGCGTCGACGTCGGCCTCGTTGCCGGTGGTCAGCGCGTGGCTGAAGCCGACGCCGCGCTCGACCGCCATCATGCTCGACAGCCCGCCGAAGGCGCCGGACTGGCTGACCAGGCCGATCCGCCCCGCCGGCATTTGCAGCGCGAAGGCCGGATGGAAGCTCGCCGTCAGATGGCGGCCGAAATTGGCGAAGCCCATGCAGTTCGGACCGATCAGGCGCAGGCCGGTCTCGCGGGCGATGGCCGTCAGCCGCGCCTGCTGTTCGACGCCCTCGCCGCCGACCTCGGCGAAGCCGCCGGCGAAGACCACGACGCCGCCGACGCCCTTGGCGGCGCACTGGCCCAGCACGTCTTCGACCATCGCCCCCGGTACCGCGCAGATCGCCAGATCCACCGGGCCCGGCACGTCGCCGATCGCGGCATAGGCCGGCAGGCCCTGTATCTCGTCGCGGTTCGGGTTGATCGGATAGACCGGCCCGGCGAAGCCGTGGGCCGTCAGCATCGCCACCGGCCGGCCGCCGATGCGGGTCGGATCGCCGGACGCGCCGATGACGGCGACGGAGCCGGCCTCGAAGACGCGGCGCAGGGTGTCGCTGCCCATGCCCCTCCCCTCGGTTCAGGAAAAAATGGAGGACGGGCCGCGGCGGTCTCGGCCGCGGCCCGTCGGCCTATTTGGCTTCCGGCGGGATCTGGTCCGCCGGCACGTCAAAGCCCGCTTCCTTGTAGTAGCGGTAGGCGCCGACATGCAGCGGGATGTTGGATTCGTTGAAGATCGTCTCCGGCGTGATCGTCTTCATCCAGTCGGCGGTCTGATAGGCGTCGTCGATATTCTCCCAGAACGCCTTGGTCATCCGGTAGACGAGGTCCGGATCGAGCCCCTTGTGCGTGCCGATGCCGACCCATGAGCCGATGGTCTTGACCGGCGTCTCGTTGACCTGGTTCTCGTAGAGTCCGGCCGGGATCGTGTGGATCGTCCGCCCCGGCAGCGCCAGCGCTGCCTTCAACGACGGCTGTTCCCAAGCATCGTCCGGAACGCCCAGAATGCGGATTTTCGAGACCAGCGCGAACTGCTGGATCTGTGGACTCGGCAGCGTCGTCGGCCCGATGTGAACATCCATCTGGCGGTCGATGAAGGCCGTCTCGGCCGAGCTCCAGTCATAACGCATGACCTCGAAGTCCTCGTTCGGCGTCAGGTCGGTCGCCGCCGCCACGATCTGCGTCGCCACCTTGGTCGCGGCTCCGGCCGGCGGACCCAGGAACACCTTCTTGCCCTTGATGTCGCTGAGCGACCGGATGCCGGAATCCTCGTAGACCACGATGTGATAGGGACCGAGCGCGAAGTTGAGGATGTTGCGCAGTTCCTTGTTCAGTTCCGGCGCGTTGGCGACCTTGGCGAACATCGCCGTCCTGCTCTGCATGAAGTGGTTGATCGTCGGCGCCGTGATGATCAGATCGACCTTGCGGTTGGCGGCGTTCACGGCCGACTTCGTCGCCGGCTTGCCGGTGGAAACCTGGATGTTGACCGGCAGATGCCGCTGCACGATCTGCGTGAAGGTGATGCCGAACTGTCCGGCCGTCGTCCCGGCCGGAAAGCCGTCCATGGTCAGAAAGGTCTTGTCCTGCGCCACGGCCGTGCCGGTCAGCGCCAACCCGATCGCGCCGGCCGCCATGACCGTCGGCAAAAGCTTTGCTTTCCTTGACATTGATCGTTTACCTCCCGTTGCAGTTATCGCCGCGGACATGCCGCCCGCGGCCCGATGTCACGATGCCGTCTTTTCCCGGATCACCTCCCGCGTGCCGCCGGCCTGCCGGTCGCGGCGGACGATGGCGCGGTCGATCATGATGATGGCGATGCCCACGCCGACCGCCGGCAGGTGCACCGCCACGACGGGGACCAGCATGGCGATGGCGGCGGCGAAGCGGATCAGGCGCGATCCCACCGCCAGCTTGTGCCGCCCGTATCCGCTGGCGGCCGAGGTCAGCAGCCAGACCGCGAAGGCCAGCCGCAACGCGATCGACACGAAAGCCGGCCAGGTGAAGCCGTCGACCACCAGCAGCAGGCTCGGCTCGTAGACGAAGACGAACGGCACGATGAAGCCGACCATCGACAGGCGCAGGGCGGCGAGACCGGTGCGCACCGGCTCGGCGTCGGCGATCGGCGCGGCGGCGACCGCGGCCAGTGCCACCGGCGGCGTGATCGCCGACAGGACGCCGAAATAGAACACGAACATGTGCACCGACAGGTCCGGCAGGCCGAGCCGCTTCATGCCGAGGCCCAGCACCAGCACGATGATCAGGTAGGCCGGCAGCGTCGGCATGCCCATGCCCAGGATCAGACACGAGACGGCGGCCAGGATCAGGGCGATGAACAGCGTCGTCTCGCCGATCAGCGCCACCTGCGTCGCGAACTTCAGCCCCAGTCCGGTCAGCTCGAACACCGCGATCAGCACGCCGATGGCGCCGACCGCCATCATGATACGGGCGCCGGCGACGCCGCCCTTGGCCAGTGCCCGCAGCAGCATCGCCGGCTCCCGGCGCAGCGCCGGGTTCAGCGCGAAGGCCGCGACGATGGTGACGATGCAGGCCCAGAAGCCGGCCATCGACGGCGACCGGCCCAGCGCCAGGACGGTGATGATCGCGGCGACGGGCAGGAAGAACATCAGCGACTTCAGCTTGTCGCCCGGTTCCAGCTTCTGCCGCTGGTCGGGTGGCGTCGGCTCGATGCCGAGGCGGCGGGCCTCCTGGCCGACGGCGACGAACAGGCTGCCGTAGTAGAACAGCGCCGGCACCAGCGCGGCGAGCGCGATCATCTGGTACGGCTCGCCGGCGAGCTGCGTCATCAGGAAAGCCGCCGCGCCCATCACCGGCGGCATCAACTGGCCGCCGGTCGAGGCCGCGGCCTCGACGGCGCCGGCGAACGGTCCCTTGAAGCCCTTGCGCCTGATCAGCGGAATGGTGACGACGCCGGTGCCGACGACGTTGGCCGTGACGCTGCCGGACGACATGCCGAAGACGCTGGAGGCGATGATCGCCGCGTGCGCCGGCCCGCCCCGCGTGCGTCCCGTCGCCGCCAGCGCCATGCGGATCATCACCGCGCCGGCGCCGGTGCCGTCCAGCAGCGCGCCGAACACGATGAACACCAGGATCAGCAGCACGACGATGCCGGTGGCGAAGCCGAACACGCCCTGCAGGCCGAACCAGATGATCTCCATCGACAGTTCCAGGCTGAAGCCGGAATGACGGAAGATCCACGGCAGGTCGGCGCCGAACAGGCAATAGACCAGCGCGATCACGCCGACCGAGGCCAGGATCGGCCCGAAGGCGCGGCGCGCCAACTCCAGCAGCACCAGGATCGCCAGCAGCGCGGAGACCTGATCCCAGGTGCTGAAGGTGACGACCAGGTTTTCCATGTCGTCGAGCTTGGCGACGAAGTTCCAGCAGGCGAAGGCCAGCACGCCCAGCATCGCGGCGTCGACCAGCCAGGCCAGCGTCCGCCCGGCCGGCGAGTCGAACGCGGCCGGCAGCCGTCCCGCCAGCGGCGAGGTGGCGACGACGATGACGGCGCAGACCAGCAGCACCGCGGCCCGGATCAGCTCCGGCCGCGTGTATTGGCCTTCGAGCGCCACGTAGATGGCATGCAGCGCCAGCGCGGCGGCGATCGTCAGCCCGAAGCCGTGGATCGCCGCGGCGAAGCGTCCGCCGGCGTGCGTGCCGTTCGCCATGGGTGCCGGCCCTACACGGGCCGGTCGCCGTTCACGGTGACGCGATGCATGATCCGGGTGGCGTCGCCATAGTCGGCAATGGCGTAGTGCTGGGTGCAGCGGTTGTCCCAGAACGCCACCGAGCCCGGTTCCCAGCGAAAGCGGCAGGTGAACTCGAGCGTGTGCAGATGTTCGAACAGATAGTCGAGCACGGCCTGCGATTCCTTGCGCGGCACACTTCTCAGCCGCTGCGTGAAGATCGAGTTGACGAACAGCGCCTTGCGGCCGGTCACCGGATGCGTGCGCACGACCGGATGCTCGACCGCCGGCTCGGCCAGGCGCTGTCCGCGGATCTCCCGCTTGCGGTCGTCGTCGATCTGATCGTCGTAGGCCTTCTCGAAGCTGGCCCGGCCGGCGGTGTGGACCGCCGTCATGCCGTCGAGATAGCGCTTCATCGGCGCCGACAGTGTCTCGTAGGCGGCGTACATGTCGGCCCACATGGTGTCGCCGCCATGATCCGGCACCTCGCGGGCCAACAGGATCGAGCCCAGCGGCGGCTTCTCCTGGAACGTGACGTCGGAATGCCAGGCATTGGCGGCCGAGCGGTTCGCCTTGCTGCT
>JANQKO010000305.1 GCA_028281075.1 Alphaproteobacteria bacterium
CGCGACGGCAGGCTGTAGAGCATGCCGTCATGGCCCATGGCGATGCCGTCGTCGATGGCGATGGTGTTGAACTCCCTGGCGTTGGCGCCGGCGGCGGCGACCTCGCGCGCGACGAGCTGACCCAGGTCCTTCAGGTGCACGTGGCCGGGCACGAACTGGGTGAAGCTGTTGGCGATGGCGACAATCGGCTTGCCGAGGTCGGCCTCCGACAGGCCGGTCGCCCGCCAGAGCGCCCGGGCGCCGGCCCGGTTGTCGCCATCCATGGTCGTGCGGGATCGATAGGGACGCATTGGGGATCTCCTTGCAGGCTGGTGCCGCGCACCGCCCATCACCCTGAATCCATCCAATCGATTTGAAAAATGAATTGTTTTGATACAATCAATCAATGAAACAGATCGGCCAGCCATTACGCGATATCGATGTCGCGCTGCTGCGCAGCTTTCTCGCGATCCGGGACCATGACGGCTTCACCCGGGCCTCGCGGGCCGTCGGCCGCTCGCAGTCGGCGATCAGCATGCAGATGCGCCGGCTGGAGGACATCGTCGGCGCGCAGGTCTTTCACCGCGACGGCCGCAAGACCCGGCTGACCGCGCATGGCGAGGCCCTGCTGGGCTATGCCCGGCAGATGGTCGCCCTCAACGACCGCGCGCTGGCGGCGCTGACCGACGCCCGGGTCGAGGGCACGGCCCGTCTCGCGGTGATGGACGACTACGCCACCCTCGTCCTGCCGGATCTGCTGAAAGCCTTCACCGCCATCCATCCCGGCGTGCGGCTCGAGATCACGACCGGATTCACGCTGCGGATGCTGCCCGGCCTCGGCGACGCGTTCGACCTGGTGCTGGCCACCCAGCCCGCCGGAACGGGCGGCGAGCTGCTGCGCCGCGAGCGCGTGCGCTGGGCCTTCTCGCGCGCCGATCCGCTGCCCGATCTCGGCCACGAGGTGCCGCTGGCGACGCACCCGCTGGGCAGCCTGTTCCGCAATCTCGCCGTCGAGGCCTTGAGCGCGGCCAACATGCCCTGGCGGATCGTGCTGACCAGCTCCAGCCTGGCCGCGACTGAGGCCATCGCGGCGGCCGGCATCGCGCTGACGCTGGTGAAGGAAAGCACCGCGCGCGCCGACCTGCGGTTTCTCGGGCCCGAGGAAGGCCTGCCCGACCTGCCGCGGGCCGAGATCGCCCTGCACCGGGTGCCGGCCGGGCGCAACAAGGCCGCCGACAAGCTGGCCGACTTCCTGATCCGCCACCTGACGCGCTGAGAGATCGTTTGGGGAATTGTTCGGGGCCTTGCCAGCCCGCTCCCCCACCCGGCCACCCAACGACAGTATCCTATGGGTGGCCGGGTGGGGGAACGGGCCGGCAAGGCCGCGAAAATGGGCCGACAGGCCCATTTTCAAACGGTCCACGACCGGCGCGACGGTTCAGGTGACGTCGTCGATCTCGGCCGGCGTCATGTTGCCGGGCACGATGGTGACCGGAATGCGCATCGAGCCGGCCATCTGACCGGCCAGACGGCTGACCAGCGGGCCGGGGCCCTCGGTATCGGTCGACGCGCCCAGGACCAGGAGGCGAATGCCTTCCTCCTCCTCGATCAGGGCCAGGATCTCGTCGACCCGGTTGCCCTCGCGGATGCGGTATTCCGGCACGATGCCGGTCAGGTCGCTGACCTCGGCCGCCAATGACTGCAGCAGCTCCTCGGCTTCCTCGCGCGCTTCCTCGCGCATCAGGTTCTCGACCGTCATCCAGTGCTGGAAGTCGGCCGGTTCGATCACCTTCAACAGCATGACGCCGCCGCCGGTCCGCTTCGCGCGGCGGCCGGCGAACCGCAGCGCCAGGCGGCATTCCGGCGTATCGTCGACGATCACCAGGAAGTTCCGGCGCAGGTTGTCCGCACGCGTCGTGTCGGTCATTCTCGCTGATGCCCTCCGACACCTATGCTGCCACCGGCCCGGCCCGACGGCAAGGCGGCTGACCGGGCGCCGGCGGCCGGCGCCGGCGGCTATTTCAGCAGGATGTTGGTGATCTCGCGCAGGCGGGTGCGGGCGCGCAGCAGGTAGAAGCCCTGCGCCGCCAGATGCGACGGCATGAACTGGCCGTCCGGCCGGCCGTTGACGACGACCCACGGATCCAGCACCGCGGCGTCGCGCATGCTGTCCAGCATCTGCGCGTAGGCGTTGCTCAGGTCGCGCTCGGCGATGACGTTCCCATAATCGGCGCCGAGCTCGCGCAGCAGCAGGTAGTAGGCGTAGGTCTGGCCCTTGACGCTGTAGAACAGATCGTCGCCGCGGGTATCGATGAACAGGCCCGACCGCTCGGCGATATGGTCGTCGATCGAGGCCGATGACGAGCCCAGGTCGAGGGCGATGCGATCCAGCGTCGCCAGCAGGTTGTCCGAGCGCCGCTCGAACACCGCCGAGCCCGCCGCCAGGCGCTCGTTGTAGCGTTGCAGCGAGGTTCGGGCCTTGCGGTAGCGGGCCTCCGACGTCGTCGTCGGCGCCAGCGAGGTCGACAGGTCGAAGACCCAGATCTTGCCGGAATACTGGAGCTGGCCGGCGGCCTCCTGCAGGTCCGAATCGGTCTGGCTCGAGCCGCGGGTGCGGCCGATCTGGTCGGTCAGCTCGAACGCGAAGCGGGCCAGCGCGGAGATGATGCCCTGCTGGAAGTTCGGCATGTTGTCGAGCGCCGCCGGCGGCAGGAAGAACGGGTCGTTGGCGACCCAGCGGTGCTGGTTGATCTCGCGATCGATCAGGGCGGTCGCCATGGCCACGGCGCGGCTGCCGTTCTGCGGCAGCTCGGCGGCCGACGGCCGGAACGCCGGATCATCGTCGATCTCGTGCGTCAGCAGCATGCCCACGGGATAGTAGAAGACCGCCACCAGCAGCAGCGCCAGCCCGACGCCGGCCGCCATCCGCCGGCCCGTCGTGCCCGGCAGGTATCGGCGCGTCCGTTCCGCAATCCTCTCGGTCACGCGGGTTCCCTCTCCTGGCCGTTCCGCCCATTGCTGACTTAACAGCGCCGTCGGCGGTCATCAAGGCGGGCGGGGCGGCGCCGATATCCGGAATTGCCGCCCCGAGGTCCGGACCGCCGCACGGCGCACCCGTAACCCGATATCAACACTATCGTTCCAATATCGGCCGGAAATTGCCGAATTCGGGCGATTTCCAAGAAATCCCATCAGGAAATCCGGATGGCCGTCATGGCGGGAGAAGTCGGGCATATTGGTCTTATCACGTCGGTCTCGGGCGCCAGCGTGACCGCGAGCCTGGACGCCGGCGCCGGCGGCACGGCCAGCCAGCTCCGCATCGGCGATCTCGTCAAGATGGATACGTCGGAATCGATCGTCTACGGCGTCGTCGACCGGCTGACGCGGGAAACCGGCAACGGCGCCGCGGCGGCGGCCGGTCCGGTGGACCTGGTGCTTATCGACCTGCTGGGCGAGGTGATGACCGTCGGCGACGTGCCGGATCGCTTTCAGGTAGGCGTCTCGGTGCATCCAACGCTGGGCAGCGGCGTCGCCAAGGCCGATTCGTCGGACATCGCGCGGGTCTATGCGCGGCCGTCCGAATCCACGGTGCCGATCGGAACGGTCTATCAGGACCGCAACATCCCCGCGCATCTGATGATCGACGCCCTGCTGGGCAAGCATTTCGCCGTGCTGGGCACGACCGGCTCGGGCAAGTCCTGCACCCTGGCGCTGATCCTGCGGTCGATCCTGTCGGCACACGCCAATGGCCATGTCGTGCTGCTCGACGCGCACGCCGAATACAGCAAGGCGTTCGGCGACATCGCCGAGGTCATCGACGTCGCCTCCCTGCAGCTTCCGCACTGGCTGCTGGACTTCGAGGAAGCCGTCGCGGTTCTGGTCAAGGGCGGCGACCGGGCGCAGCGCGAGGCCCAGATCGCCATTCTGCGCGACGCCATTCTGCAGGCCAAGCGTCTGCATGCCGGCGATCAGGCCGATGCCGGCCTGATCACCGTCGACACGCCCGTGCCCTACCGCCTGGGCGATCTGATCAAGACCATCGACGACGCCATGGGCAAGCTCGACAAGCCCGACAACTCGATCCCCTATCTGCGGCTGAAGCGCCGGCTGGAAAGCCTGAACACCGACAAGCGGTTCGGCTTCATGTTCCCGGGCCGTATCGTGCGCGACGAGCTGGCGCCGATCCTGTCGCGGCTGCTGCGCATGCCGGTCGACGGCAAGCCGATGACGATCATCGATATCTCGGGCGTGCCGTCCGAGGTGGTCGATGTCGTGGTCTCGGTGTTCTGCCGGGTGATCTTCGACTTCGCGCTATGGGCCGACCGCGGCCGGGCGCAGCCGATCCTGCTGGTCTGCGAGGAGGCCCACCGCTACATCCCGCACGACGAAGCGGCCGGTTTCGAATCGACCAAGCGCGCGATCACCCGCATCGCCAAGGAAGGCCGCAAATACGGCGTCTCCCTGTGCCTCGTGACCCAGCGTCCCTCCGAGCTGTCGGCGAGCATCCTGTCGCAGTGCGGCACGCTGTTCGCGCTGCGCATGAACAACGAAGCCGACCAGCGTTTCGTCGCCCGCTCGCTGCCCGAGACCGCGGCCGGCCTGATCAGCGCGCTGCCGGAGCTGCGGGTACAGGAAGCGCTGGTCATGGGCGTCGGCGTGAGTCTGCCCATGCGCGTGCATCTGGCCGACCTGCACCCGGCCCATCAGCCGCGCAGCGAGAGCGCCGACTTCTCCGTCGGCTGGCAGTTCGACAAGGAAGGCATCGATTTCGTCGCCGACACCGTCCAGCGCTGGCGGGAGCAGCGGCGACAGCATCACCACGGGCCGGCGGCGCCGGCCGCCGATAGCGCGGCCGCCGGGGCGCCGGCGGCCGAAACACCGGCCGTGCCCGTGGCACCGCAGCCGCCGGCGCCGGGCAGCCCGATCGACTCGCTGCGCGCGATGACCCGCGGGCGGTGAGCCGCCCTCCGGGGGGCTAGCGCCGATAGTCGGCGCCGTCCCGGTCGAGCTTGCGCAGCATCGTCTCCCATTCGACCTCGCCCTGGGCGCCGGTGGCGAAGCGTTCGCGCCAGAGCGCGAAGGTCGCCCGCTGGACGTGGTCCGGTATCAGTTCCAGCGCGCGGCCGCCGGCCAGCGCGTCGATCTGTATCTCGCAGGCCCGCTGCAGATAGTAGATCCGCTTGAACGCCGCCTGCGGGGTCGTGCCCAGGCCCAGCAGCCCGTGATTGCGGAGAATCAGCAGGTCGCGGCCGACGCAGTCGCGCCCCACGGCCTCGCGCTCTTCGAGCACGCCGGGGCCGTCATAGTCGTGATAGCCCAGCACGCCCAGCACCATCAGCGAATGCTGGCTGATCGGCAGCAGGCCGTCCTTCTGCGCCGCCACCGCGATCGCCGCCTTGGTGTGCAGATGGATCACGCAATTGATGTCCCCACGGGCGAGATAGGCACCGCTGTGGATATTGAACCCGGCCGGGTTGAACCGCCCTTCGGCGCCGACGACATTGCCGTCGAAGTCGACCTTCACCAGGCTCGAGGCCGTCACTTCCTCGAACAGCTCGCCGTAGCGGTTGATCAGGAATTGTCCGGGCTGGCCCGGGACCCGCGCCGACATGTGGGTATAGATCAGGTCGGTCCAGCCCAGCAGGTCGATGACGCGGTAGAGCGCCGCCAGGTCGCAGCGCGCCCGCCACTCGGCGTCATCCATGCCCGTCAGGCTCAAATCCGGCTCTGCCATGCCCCGCTCCCGCTCGGCCCCGCGACTGTGCGGGCGACAACATAGCAGCGCGACGGCGATCCCGACAGCCGCCGCCGAAGGCGCGCATGATCAAGAAGTTCTTAACGCGGCTTGGTTAAGTTCCGGACTGGAGACGGGGGTCTTGCGTCCGCATCGTTAGGTGACTGGTTTGCTGAACAACCCTGCGTCTAGCCCGAACCCGGACCGGATATGCGATCACCATCCGTCCGGGCCGGCCGCGCCGCCGGACGACGAAGAGCGGCGCGTCGCGGCGCTCGAACGCTATGCGATCCTGGACACGCCACCGGAGGCGGCCTTCGACCGCATCGCCAGACTGGCCGCCCGGTCGCTGAACGCGCCGATGGCCCTGGTATCGTTCGTGGACGGGGAACGGCAATGGTCCAAGGCCCGTCATGGGCTGGACTTGACGCAAACGGAACGGGAACACGCATTCTGCGCGCAGGCGATCCTGCGTGACGACGTCATGGTGGTCGCCGACGCGACCGCGGACCCGCGCTTCGCCGGCAACCCGCTGGTCACCGGCAAGCCCGGCATCAGGTTCTATGCCGGGGCGCCGCTGACGACGCCGTCGGGACGCCGGATCGGCACGCTCTGCGTCATCGACACCGCGCCGCGTCCGGGACTCGCCGCCGAAGAACGGTCGATCCTGGCCGAACTGGCCGAGATCGTGATCGAGCAGCTCGAGACCCGCTACACGACCAGCGACGTCCTGTCCGAAGTGATGATGCGGCAGGAGACCGAGAACCGCCTGATCGCGACAGAGAACAAGCTGCGGCTGTTCATCGACTACGCGCCGGCCGCGATCGCCATCCTGGACACGACCCTGCAATACCTGATGGCCAGCGAACGCTGGCTGGACGATTACGGCCTGTTCGAGGACGACATCATCGGCCGCAGCTACGAGGGCGTCTTCGGCCCGCGGGCGGCCGACTGGCTGCCGCGCCTGGAACGCTGCCTGGACGGCGAGGTCCTGAATGGCGAGGGGGACCGGATCACCCTGCCCGACGGCAGCAGCGAATGGGTACGCTGGAAGCTGCAGCCCTGGACCCATGCCGACGGCGAAGCCGGCGGCGTCGTGGTGTTCACCGAGTTCATCAGCGAACGCCTGGAGGCCGAACGGCGGCTGCGCGAGAGCGAGGAACGCTACCGCGTGCTCTACAACAACACGCCGGTCATGCTGCATTCGATCGACCGCAACGGCCGGCTGATCGCCGTCAGCGACTACTGGCTGGAATATCTCGGCTACGCGCGCGAGGAGGTGATCGGCCGCAAGCTCAGCGACTTCCTGACCGAAAGCTCCCGGCGCCATGCCGAGCAGACCTTCCTGCCCGAGTTCTTCAAGACCGGCGTCGTGCGCAATGTCGGCTACCAGTTCTTCAAGAAGGACGGCAGCATCATCGACATCTCGCTGTCGGCGACGGCGGAGCGCGACGCCGAGGGCGCCGTCGCGCGTTCGCGCACCGTGCTGATCGACGTCACCGAACGCAACAACGCCGACCGCGCGCTGCGCCAGAGCGAACGCCAGATGCGCCTGATCGCCGACTCGCTGCCGATCCTGATCTGCTACCTCGACAAGGCCGGACACATCCGCTTCGCCAACCGGACGTTCAGCGACTGGCACCGCTGCGGCGGCCGCGAGATCGACGGGGAACGCTTCGATGCGCTGCTGACGCCCGAGATGCGCGCGGTCCTGTCCCCCCACATGGCGGCGGCGAACCGGGGCCAGGATCTCGGTTTCGAGGCGACGCTGACCTATCCCGACGGCAAGACCCGCGAGGTCGAGGCGACCTTCCTGGCGCTGCGCCGGGACGACGGCAGCGTCGACGGCTTCGTCGTCATGACCACCGACGCGACCGAGCGCAAGGCCACCGAGGCGCAGTTGCAGCAGGCCCAGAAAATGGAAGCGGTGGGTCAGCTCACCGGCGGCCTGGCGCATGACTTCAACAACCTGCTGGCCGTCGTGCTGGGCAACCTGCAGCTCCTCGAACGCAGCATCAAGGACGACGAGAAGGCGGTCCGACGCTCGCGGGCGGCGCTCGACGCGACCGAACGCGGCGCCGAGCTGACGAAGCGGCTGCTGGCCTTCTCGCGCCGGCAGACGCTCGAACCGAAGACCATCGACATCAACGACCTTGTCAGCAACATGAAGACGCTGCTGCGCCGGACGCTGGGCGAGACCGTGGAGCTGAACATCGTCTGCGCCGACGGCCTGTGGCTGACCAAGGCCGACCCGAACCAGGTCGAGACGGCGGTGCTGAACCTGGCGATCAATGCCCGCGACGCCATGCCCGACGGCGGCCGGCTGACCATCGAGACCGCGAACAAGCAGCTGGACGAGGCCTATACCGCGCAGTCGGGCGACATCGACGCCGGCGACTATGCCATGGTCGCCGTGTCCGATTCCGGCACCGGCATTCCGAAGGCGCTGACCGCCAAGGTCTTTCAGCCGTTCTTCACGACCAAGGATGTCGGCAAGGGCAGCGGCCTGGGCCTCAGCATGGTCTACGGCTTCGTCAAGCAGAGCGGCGGCCACATCAAGATCTACAGCGAGGAGGGCCACGGCACCTCGGTGAAGATCTACCTGCCGCGCGAGACCGAGGAGGCCGTGAACCCGGCCTGGACCGACCGGGCGGAACAGCCGATCAAGGGCGGCGACGAATCCATCCTGGTCGTCGAGGACGATTCGGCGGTCCGCAACATGGCGGTCTCGCTGCTCGAGGATCTCGGCTATCGCGTGCTGGAGGCGGAGAACGGCGCCGACGCGCTGGCGGCGCTGCAGCGTCACGCGAACATCGATCTGATGTTCAGCGACATCATCATGCCCGGCGGCATGAACGGCGCCGAGCTGGCCATCCAGGCCCGCCAGCGGCATCCCGGCCTGCGCGTCCTGCATACGTCGGGCTATGCCGAGGCGGCGGTGACCCGCGACGGCAAGATCGGCAGCACGAACGAACTGCTGAGCAAGCCCTATCGGAAAGAAGAGCTGGCCAGGAAGGTTCGACGCGTGCTGGATCAACCGCTGTCATGACGGCAGGCCGATCGGCGTGCCGGCCCGACCGGCC
>JANQKO010000476.1 GCA_028281075.1 Alphaproteobacteria bacterium
ACCAGGGACCGCAAGGCCTTCGGCAAGTCGATCGCCGATTTCCAGAACACCCGTTTCAAGCTGGCCGAGATCAAGACCGAGGTCACCGTCGCGCGGACGTTCGTCGACCGCTGTCTCGAGATGATGCAGGCCGACGCGCTCGATCCAGCGACCGCGGCCATGGCGAAATACTGGTGCTCGGACCTGCAGTGCAAGGTGATCGACGAATGCCTGCAGCTCCACGGCGGCTACGGCTATATGTGGGAGTATCCGATCGCCCGCGCCTGGGCGGACGCCCGCGTGCAGCGGATCTATGCCGGCACCAACGAGATCATGAAGGAAGTCATCGCCCGCACGCTCTAAGCGTTCATGGGCTTGCCGAGGGGTCATAATCGGTGATCAACGAGCTGCGGATCTACGAGATCTTCGACAACAACAGCGCCGCCTTCCACGCGCGCTTCCGGGACCATGCCGCGCGCCTGATGCGCGAGCACGGCTTTAAGATCCTGGCCATGTGGGAGGCGCGCACCGACAAGCGCCTGGAATTCGTCTACCTGCTGGCCTGGCCCGACGAGGCCACGCGCGACGCGGCCTGGGACAAATTCATGGCCAACGAGGAATGGGCCGCCATCAAGCGCGAAACCGCCGCCGAGCACGGCAGCATGGTCGGCGGGATCGAGGGTCGCATCCTGCGGCCGGTGGACTATTCGGCCGCGTTGCCGGGGTAGCGGATCCCTTAGGTTAGACCGTTGTCGTCACCCTGGCGGAGGCCAGGGTCCATTTGCGACCGCTGCCGTGGATACTGGCCTTCGCCAGTATGACGAGGGATGTGGCGCCCTTGACTCCCCCTGCTCAATCCCTTATTCCCCGCCGCATGCACGTTTCGATCGCCATATCGGCCGCGACGACGCGGACGACGACCACGACGACCCGCACCGGCGGGCCGTGGCGGGATCGTATGCGCTGATCGAACGACAGACATAAGCGAAACCCCAAGGCCCCGCCGGCGACGGACGGGGCCTTCGCTTTTTCGGCCCGTGCCCGGTCCGTCTCCGCCTCGCAGACATGGAGAATGAGATGGATCCCCTTGATCACCGTGCCATCGGCAACGAGATGGACCTGTTCCACCAGCAGGAGGAAGGCGCCGGCCAGGTCTTCTGGCACCCGCGCGGCTTCGCCCTCTATCAGGTCGTGGAGAGCTATGTCCGCAAGCGCATGCGGCAGGCCGGCTTTCGCGAGGTGCGCACCCCGCAACTGCTGGCCCGCGGCCTGTGGGAGCAGAGCGGCCACTGGGAGAAGTTCGGCGAGAACATGTTCGCGCTGGACGACGGCCACCAGACCCTGGCCCTCAAACCGATGAGCTGTCCCGGCCATATCCAGATCTTCAACAAGCGCGTGCGCTCGTTCCGCGACCTGCCGCTGCGTCTTGCCGAGTTCGGTGCCTGCCACCGCAACGAGCCGTCGGGCGCCCTGCAAGGCCTGATGCGCACCCGCGCCTTCGTCCAGGACGACGCGCACGTGTTCTGCGCCCCGGAACAGATCGCACCCGAAGTGGCGCGGTTCTGCGGCTTGTTGCGCCAGATCTACGCCGATTTCGGCTTCGACGAGATGATCGTCGGCTTCTCGACCCGGCCCGAGCTGCGCGCCGGCGAGGACGACGTCTGGGATCAGGCCGAAGCGGCGCTTGAACAGGCGGCGCGGTCGGCCGGTGTCGATTACCGCCAGCAGCCGGGCGAGGGCGCCTTCTACGGACCCAAGCTCGACTTCTCGCTGCGCGACAGCCGGGGCCGCGAATGGCAGTGCGGCACCGTCCAGGTCGACCTGGTGCTGCCCGAACGGCTGGACGCGGCCTACGTCGATTCGGACAACAGCCGCCGGTGCCCGGTGATCCTGCATCACGCCGTGCTGGGCAGCATCGAACGCTTCATCGGCGTGCTGCTGGAGCACCACCAGGGCCGCCTGCCGCTCTGGCTCGCGCCGGAGCAGATCATGATCGCCAGCATCGCCGAGGCGCAGGCCGGCTACGCCGCCGAGGTCGCCGACCTGTTCGCCGAGGCCGGCTATCGCCCGGCGCTCGACACGCGTCCCATCCGCCTGCCACGCAAGATCGTCGACGCGCATGCCGCCGGCATTCCGTTGCTGGCCGCCGTCGGCGCGCGCGAGGCGGCATCCGACAGCATCGCGCTGCGCGGGGCCGGCGCCGACAACGAGGTCGTCGCCGTCGACGCGGCGCTCGGCCGCCTGCGATCGGACGCCTTCCGCTGAGGCGGCGCTATTGCATATGGGCGTCGACGCCGCCGATATAGAAGCTGAACAGGTTGCGGGCCTTCTCGGCTTCGGCTGGCTTGTTGCCGTCTTCCAGCAGCTCAAGCCAGTGCTCGTAGGCGGCCTGGGCGCGGGCCAGCGCGATGCCGGCGTCGCCCTTGGCGCCATCGGCGATGGCGGCGTTCAGGCGCTGCCGCAGCAGGCCGGCTTCCGCCTTCCGGCCGGCGGGCAGGTTGACGTCGGCCGGCGGCAGCGGCATCGGCGGGCGACCGGCCGCCGTCATGTTGGCGCGTTCGGCGAACATGCTGAACGAGCCCCAGTCGTTGGCGGCGCGTTCGGCTTCGGCAACACGGCGGTATTCGCTGTAGAGTGTCTCGGCATAGGTGCCGGACGCCAGGCGCGAATCGTGAATCTCGTAGCTGGCGCAGGCGGCCAGGAGCGACGTGGCGGCGGCGATGATCAGAATGCGCATGCGGCGATCCCCGTTCTTCGATGTGTCGTGCTCCGTGATGCCGGACCGGTGTTGCGTTCGCGTGTCAGGCGCATGACGATGGCGTGACGAAGCCGGCCGATGACGACACGGCATCCGCAACCCGATCCGCCCCGGCGCGTTGTCTCGCCGCTCGCCGACGGCACCTACCGCCGGCTGTTCGCGGCACAGGTGATCGCGCTGGCCGGCACCGGCCTGTCGACCGTGGCCCTGGCGCTGCTCGCCTACGAGCTCGCCGGCGGGGCGGCCGGTGCCGTTCTCGGCACGGCATTGGCGCTGAAGATGGTGGCTTATGTCGGCATCGCGCCCGTCGTCGGCGGTTTCGCGCACCGGCTGCCGCGGCGTGGCCTGCTGATCGGCCTCGATATCCTGCGCGCGGCCTGCGTTGCCTGCCTGCCGTTCGTGACCGAGGTCTGGCAGATCTATCTGCTGATCTTTCTGCTGAACGCCGGCTCGGCCGGGTTCACGCCGACGTTCCAGGCGACGATCCCCGACGTGCTGCCCGACGAGGCGCGCTATACCCGGGCGCTGTCACTGTCCCGCCTGGCGTACGATCTCGAAAACCTGTTGAGCCCGACGCTGGCCGCGGCGGCGCTGCTGGTGCTGAGCTATGACGCGCTGTTCGCCGCCAACGCGCTGGCCTTCCTGGCCTCGGCCGCCCTGGTGTTCTCGGTGCGGCTGCCGTCGCCGGCGCCGCAGGAACGTGGCCGCGGCGTCTGGCGTAACCTCACTTTCGGGCTGGCGGTCTACCTGAAGACGCCGCGGCTGCGCGGCCTGCTGGCCCTGTCGCTGGCGGTGGCGGCGTCGGGCGCCATGGTCATCGTCAATACCGTGGTTTATGTCCGCGACGGCCTCGGCGGCGGTGAAAGCGCCACGGCGCTGGCCTTCGCCGCGGCGGGTGGCGGCTCGATGATCGTGGCGCTGCTGCTGCCGCGGCTGCTCGATCGCCTGCCAGACCGGCCGTTCATGCTGCTGGGCGGCATGCTTCTGGGGCTGGGGCTGCTGCTGGGCCTGGCCAAGCCGGACATGACCGGACTGCTCGCGGTCTGGATCCTGCTCGGCGCCGGCGCCTCGCTGGTGCAGACGCCGGCCGGCCGGCTGCTGCGGCGCTCGGCCCGGGCTGGCGACCGGCCGGCGGTCTATGCCGCCCAGTTCGCGCTGTCGCATGCCTGCTGGCTGCTGGCCTACCCGCTGGCCGGCTGGCTCGGCGGCACGCTCGGCCTGCCGCTGACCTTCGCCGTGCTCGCCGCGCTCGCCCTGTCGGCGACGGTGCTGGGCGTGCTGCTCTGGCCGGCGACGGACCCCGAGGAGCTGATGCACGCGCATGGTCCCATGGCGCACGCGCATCTGCACGTGCACGACGAGCACCACCAGCACGAGCACGAGGGCTGGGAGGGGCCGGAACCGCACAGCCATCCGCATCGGCACGCGGCCGTCCGCCACCGCCACACCTACGTCATCGACCTGCACCACCCGGCCTGGCCGGGCCGCTGATCCGGGATGCTCAGGCGCGGTGCCCGCCCTGCGCCGCGGCGGCGGCCCGTGGGATCGACGGGATCAGCCGGTGCGCGGGGAAGCGGATTTCGACCGTGGTGCCGGCGCCCAGCTTGCTGTTGACCTTCAGGTTGCCGCCCATCATCTCGACGAACGATTTCGCCAGCGGCAGGCCCAGCCCGGTGCCGTCGCGCGTTCGCGCCAGCAGGCTTTCGCCCTGCTCGAACGGCTGCAGCAGGCGCGGCACCTGATCGGCCGGCATGCCGATGCCCCGGTCGCTGACCCGCAGCACGCAGTCGCCGCCGGCGTCGACGGCCGCCGTCAGCAGCACGGTCCCGCCGGCGTCCGAATACTTGATGGCGTTCGACAGCAGGTTCAGGACCGCCTGCTTCAACAGCCGGCCATCGGCCCTTAGCCGCGGCAATCCGGTCGACCGCGCGGCGCGCACGATGATGCCGTCCTGGACGGCGATGGCGCTGACCATCCTGACCAGGGATTCGATCAGCGCGGCCAGATCGACGTCCTCGTCGCGTACCGGCCAGTGCCCGTCCTTGACCTTGGACAGGTCGAGCAGGTCGTTGACCATGGACAGCAGGTGCCGGCCGCTGGCGTGGATCTCATCGGCATAGTCCGCGTATTCGCCGTGGCCGACCGGCCCGAACAGCTCGCGGCGGATGGTGTCCGAGAAGCCGAGAATCGCGTGCAGCGGCGTGCGCAGCTCGTGGCTCATATGGGTCAGGAAGGCCGACTTGGCCTCGTCGGCCGCCTGCGCCGCGTCGCGCGCCTCGATCAGCTCGGCCTCCGCCCGCTTCGCCGCCGTCACGTCGCGGCCACTGCCGCGATAGCCGTGGAACCCGCCGTCGGCATCGAGGACCGGTCTGCCGCTGACGCTGAACCAGCGCCGCTGGCCGTCCGGCAGTTCGATGCCGTAGGTTACCTCGGTGAACGGCTTGCGCTGGCGGACGGTTTCGAGGTGCGGCTCGACCTCCTCGGGCGCGACGAACCGGCGCAGCAGATCGCCGCGGCGCATGCCGATCAGGTCGGCCGCACGGGTGCCGTTCACGGTCGTGAAGCGCTCGGAGAGATGCACGTAGCGGTCGTTGGCGTCGGTTTCCCAGACCCAGTCCGAGGCGATATCGGTGATGTCCTTGAACCGCTGTTCGCTCTGCCGCAGGTCCTCGGTCAGCCGCTGCCGGATGCGGGTCTGCCCTTGCAGGTCCCGCACCCGCCGGACGGCGAACCAGAGCGATCCGACCAGGCAGGCGATCAGCAGGCCAAGCGCCTCGTCGACTTCCCAGGCCTCGTGCGCGCGCGTGATGTCGTGCCACCACTCGACGAACTCGACCATGTACAGGCCGGTCGAAATGGTGGCGGCGATCAGCAGCGCGACGCAGAAATCCTTGGTGACATCGTTGCCGGTCAATCGCGCCAATGATGCATGAACGCGCATGTGCCTGCCTCAGTCCGCATCGCTCCGGTTCGGACGACGACGCGACCCCCCGGGCGCAACCCGACATCGCTTCCGAGGCTAAATATCAACCGCGGACGCGGAATTGGCAAACATCTTGGCGTCGGCGCGCGCCGACGGTGAGGTCAATTCGCCTCGGCGAGGTCGTCTGTCGCGGGCAGCGCGCCTTCCAGCTTCAGGAGCGCCGCCTTGGTCGGCAGGCCGCCGCCGAAGCCGGTCAGCTTGCCGGTGCTGCCGATGACGCGATGGCAGGGGATGACGATCGGCAGCGGATTGGCGCCGTTCGCGGCGCCGACCGCGCGGCTGGCGCTGGGCCGGCCGATGCGGCGGGCGAGCGCGCCATAGGTCGTGGTCTCGCCGTAGGGGATTTTCCGCAAGGCCTGCCAGACCGCGCGCTGGAAGGCCGTGCCGCGGGGCGCCAGGTCCAGCTCGAACACGGTGAGGCGGCCGTCGAAATAGGCCTCGAGCTGTCGCTTCACGGCATCGAAGGGCGGGTCCCGCTGCTCCCAGTCCGGTTCCGCCCGTCGGGCGCGGCTGCCCGCCGGAAAGCCGATCAGCGTCAGGCCGGCCTCGTCGCCCGCCAGCAGCAGCCGCCCGATCGGGCTATCCATGTGGCTGTAATGCATCGTCTTTCTTTTCGTCCCGTCGGTTTGACGCGGCGGTCGGCATCGTCGTCGCCGCGGCGCTGCCATCGCCCTGCCAGAGATAGATCGCGGCATAGGCGCGCCAGGGCCGCCAGGCCTCGGCATGGGCGGCGAGTTCCTTTGCCGTGCCGGCGATGCCGAGCGCCTTGGCGGCCCGGATCAGCCCCAGGTCGCTGGCCGGAAAGGCGTCCGGCTCGTGCAGCCAGCGCATGGCCACGTATTGCGCGGTCCAGGCGCCGATGCCCGGCAGTCGCGTGAGCTGCCGCTCCAGCTCGGCGGCGTCCAGCGCCCGGTCGAACCGGACCGCGCCGTCGCGCACCGCCGTGGCCAGCGCCCGGATCGAGCGCGCCCGCGCCTTGGGCAGGCCGATCTGCGCGACGTCGGCCTCGGCCAGCGCCGCCGGCGTCGGAAACAGCCGCGCCGGACCGGCGCCGTTGCCGGCGAGCGGCTTTCCGAAGGCGTCGGCAAGGCGGCCGGCCAGCGTCGTCGCGCCCTTGACCGTCACCTGCTGGCCCAGGATCGCCCGAATCGTCAGCTCGAAGCCGTCCCAGGCGCCGGGCAGGCGCAGGCCGGGACGCGCCGCCAGGCGTGGCGCCAGGGCGGCGTCGCGGCCGAGATGCGCGCCGATCGTCGCCGGATCGCCGCCCAGGTCGAACATCTGCCGCACCCGCTCGACGATGCGGAACAGCGCCTTCGGGTCCGGAAAGGTGACGCGCAGCTCGAGCTGGTCCGTCTTCGCCGCCGGCGACACCGAAATGCGGCCGGCCTGACCGTCGAGCTCGATGCCGCGGACATAGCGGTCCGGCATCACCTGTTCGACGCCGGGCGTCGCCCGGGCCGTGAGGTAGGCCGTGATCGCGTCCCAGTCGTAGGGCGCGCGGAACGGCAGGTTCAGCACGAAGTCATGGTCGTCGGCGGCTCGGCCGCGCTGCCGCGCCGACCGGCGCAGCATGCCCGGCGTGCGCTGATAGGTGTCGCGGATCACCGTGTTGAAGCGGCGCAGGCTGCCGAAGCCGGCGGACAGCGCCACCTGGGCCAGCGGCAGCTCGGTCTCGTCGATCAGCTTCTTGGCGAACAGCAGCCGCCGGGTCGCGGCGACGGCGCGCGGCGTGGCGCCGAGATGCCGGCGGAACAGCCGGGTCAGATGCCGCGGGCCGACGCCGACCCGGTCGGCCAGCTCGGCGACGTTGCCGTCGTCCAGCGCTCCGTCGGCGATCAGCCGCAGCGCCCGCGAGACCGTCGCCGCCGTGCCGAGCCAGGCCGGCGTGCCCGGCGCCGCTTCCGGCCGGCAGCGCAGGCAGGGCCGGAACCCGGCCTCGGCCGCCGCGGCGGCGGTGGGGAAATACAGCACGTTCTCGGCCTTGGCCGGGCGCACCGGGCAGATCGGCCGGCAGAACACGCCCGTGGTCTTGACGCCGATGAAGAACCGCCCGTCGAAACGCGGATCGCGCGCCAGCCGCGCCCGCTCGCAAACGGCGTGATCCAGACATATTTCGTGCTGCTCGGCCATCGCCGCGCCGCCCCCGGAAGCCATCGAATGGCGGCCAGCATAGCCCGCGCCGGCGCTCCGATCTCGCCGTTTTCGGACCGGGTCCCCCGGCGCCGGATGTCCGACCCGTCGAGACGCGCCCTTACGGGCGCTCCTCAGGGTGAGGTTGGGAATTGATATCAATCTCCGACCTCATGTTGAGGAGGTCCCGCAGGGACCGTCTCGAAACATGCGATATCGGGTCGTGGCTGACGCCCGTGCGGCTTGTTGCCGGTCAGCGTCCCTTGAAGATCGGTTCGCGTTTCTCGACGAAGGCCTTGGCCGCCTCGCGGTGGTCTTCGGTCATGCCGGTGCGCATGTGGTGCCAGGCTTCCAGGTCCAGCATCTCGGTCAGGC
>JANQKO010000515.1 GCA_028281075.1 Alphaproteobacteria bacterium
CGACCAGGCCGTAGCCGATCAGCATGTTTTCCCGGATGCCTTCGAAGTCGGCGATGTCCTTGACCCGCGACACGGCCTCGGCCGGGTTCGGCAGCGCCAATCCCAGCAGCAGGGCCGCCGCGGCGAGGACGAGGTTGAGCCGACGGCGCCCGCGTCGTCGGCCGCGATCCGCGGAAGGCTCGATTACATGCGTCATACTGATCCCCACGCAAGCCATGTCTCCAATTCCCATCATAGCGAAATGCGTGCCAGCGATGACTGGGAAAAAATCAATGAAAATCAACGGGTTGGACGTCGCCGACGGAGGGGGCCGGCGGCCGGCCGGCAAGGTTTTCCGGCCGCCGGCAGGAATTGCCCGCCGTGGCGGCGAAATTCACAGCTTGTTAACGGCGCCGGGCGATCCTGACGCGCATTGAATCCGTTGCCACAGGGCGGACCGACATGAAAGTTTCGGGTATGGCCGGCGCGCGCGCCGCCGCGCCACGGCGCGCCGACAAGGCCGCCGGCCGGACGGCCGGCGGGGGCGCCTTCCGGCTGCCGTCGGACGACGACATGGCGGACACGCACAAGACCGCCGGCGTCGGACCGGCCGCGGCCGCCGACAGCCTGCTGACGCTGCAGGAGGTGCCGGACGCGGCGAACGGCCGGAGCCGGGGCCTGCGGCGCGGCGCCGATATGCTCGATATCCTGGATCAGATCCGGCACGGCCTGTTGCTGGGGCGGATACCGCCGGAACGGCTGCAACGGCTGACACAAGCCGTGCAGGAGCGTCAGAAAAATACAACCGACCCGAGGCTGTCGGCGCTGCTGGGCGAGATCGAGCTGCGCGCGGCGGTTGAGCTGGCGAAGTTCCGGATGGCCGGCTGAGGGCGGCGTTGAAAATGGGTCCGCCGTCCCCTTTTCGCGGCCCGGCAAGAATATTCGAAAACGGCCGCCGAACGGGCCCGGTAACTTTGCGTCGACCGCCACCGCGGTCCGCTTGATGCCCGCCCTGGCCCTGGATATATTCGCGCCGCGTCCTGGCCAGCTTGGTGCGGTAGGGGTTTGAAGATGGATGATGTGACGTTGCCACCGGAGTACAAGCCGTCGGCGTCGGAGCCGTTCATGGGGCCGCGGCAGCGGGAGTATTTCCGCCGTAAGTTGATGGACTGGAAAGAGGAAATCCTGAAAGACGCGCAGGAAACCCTCAGTCACCTGCAAGAGGATACGGCGCAGGCGCCGGACATCGCCGACCGGGCGTCGACCGAGTCCGAGCGTTCGATCGAGCTGCGGACGCGGGACCGCCAGCGCAAGCTGATCTCGAAGATCGATGCCGCGCTGCGGCGCATCGACGACGGCTCGTACGGCTATTGCGAGGAGACCGGCGAGCCGATCAGCCTGCAGCGGCTGGAGGCGCGTCCGATCGCGACCCTGTCGATCGAGGCGCAGGAGCGCCACGAGCGCCGCGAGAAAGTCTACCGCGACGACTGATCCCGCCGCCGGCATAGCCGCGGCGTCAGCCAATCGGAAAGGGCCGGTTCCATTGAACCGGCCCTTTCCTTACGCGGCGTCCCTCCGATCAGAACGGGAAGATGACGTCATAGAGCTGCTGGCCGTAGCGGGGCTGCTGCACGTCGCTAAGCTGGCCGCGGCCGCCATAGGCGATCCGGGCCTCGGCGATCTGGGTGTGGTTGACGGTGTTGACGGCGCTGATGTCCTCGGGCCGCACGACACCGGTCACGGTCAGCACCCGGACCTCGTAGTTGACCCGCACTTCCTGGCTGCCGGTCAGCACCAGGTTGCCGTTCGGCAGCACCTGGGTGACGATGGCGGCGACCTTGAGCTTGATGCTTTCGCTGCGGTTGACGCTGCCCTTGCCGGTGCTGCTGGAATTGCTTTCGGCGTCGACCAGGTCGGTCGGATCGATCGACTGCGGCAGGATCCGGCCGAGGCTGCCCTCGTAGCCCAGGAACTTGGTCAGGTTGGCGTCCTCGGTGTTGGCCCGGGTGCGCGTCGTCTCGTTGTCGATCGTGGCCTCGTCCTCGATGGTGATGTTCACGGTCAGGATATCGCCGACGCGGCTGGCCCGCTGGTCCTTGAAGAAGGCCCGGGCGCCGGAACGCCAGAGCGAGTTCGGCTGGTGCATCGAGGATTCCGGCCGCGGCATCGGCAGCGCCACCGGCCGGTATTCCGGCTGCTGCACCGGGTTGACGATCGGGCTCATGGGCGGCGCCTCGCCGATCGTCTTCAGGCGCTGCAGCGTGTTGCAGCCGCCGAGCAGCGCCGCCGCGACGCCGATCGCGACCATACGCAGGGCAAGGGACGGGAACCTGGTCATCGTCCGCTTTCCTGGAGCGACGCCGTGGTGGCGATGCGCGGCCGGTTGGGAATGCGCACCTGGCCGGCCGACCAGACGACGGCCTGGATCGTGCGCTTGCTGCCGACGTTCATGACCCGGATCATGTCGCCACGGCCGCCATTCTCCAGCACGCGGCCGGTGGCGCTGAGCTCCAGGCCCGGGGCGACGACGATCATGGTGACCAGGTCGCCCTTGCGCACGACGATGGGCGTGGCGACATCGCGCCGGCGCAGCAGGCGGCCGGCCGGCAGCGGCCGGCGGGCCGACTTGCCGACAATGGCGTCGATATCCGCCAGCACGTCGCGCGGCAGGCGTCCGGCCTCGATCTCGATCCAGCCGATGTCGGCTTTCTCAATGACCTCGCCGGCGGGCACCGTCCGCGTCAGCGCCGGCATGGCGATGACCGGCACCGCGCGGCCGGTTAGCCGGAAGCTGCGGCCGTCCGGCCCCTGGCCGCTGGCGCCGAGGCGGGCGGCGAACCGGCTGGTCCGCGGCGCATAGGTCAGGTCGAGCACGGTGAGCGCGGCGTCCCGCGACACCCGGATGACCGGGGGCCGCTTGGCCAGCGCGATGCGGATATCGCCGGACAGGCCCTTGGCCAGCAGCGCCTGCCGAACGGCCTCGACGATCTCGGGCTCGCCGACGTCGCGCAAGGGCGTGTCGGCCGCGGCGCTGCCGGCGCCGGCCAGCGCGGCGAGCAGGCATAGAGCGAAAAGCAGGGGGCGCATGTTCAATCTCCCGCCGTTATCTGAGCGTCGACATGGTTCGCATCATCTCGTCGGAGGTGGAGATCACCTTCGAGTTCATTTCGTAGGCGCGCTGCGCCTGGATCAGGGAGGTCACTTCCTGCACGGGATTGACGTTGGAGGTCTCCAGGAAGCCCTGCAGGATCTTGCCGTAGCCGTCGGCGCCGGGGGCGCCGTCGGACGCCGGCCCCGAGGCCGGCGTCTCCAGAAACAGATTGTCGCCGATGCCTTCCAGGCCGGCGTCGTTGAAGAAGATGGACAGCTCGAGCTGGCCGACATTCTGCGGGTTCACCTGACCGTCGATCTTGGCGAAGACCTCGCCGTTCGCGTTGATGGTCACGTCGACGGCGTCCTGCGGAATGGTGATCGCGGGCTGCACGGTGTAGCCCTGGCTGGTCACGATGGTGCCGTCGGGGCTGAGCTGCAGCGAGCCGGCGCGGGTATAGGAATCCTCGCCGGACGGCAACTGCACCTTCAGGAAGCCCGGTCCCTGGATCGCCAGGTCGAAGGTGTTCTCGGTCGAGATCACGTTACCCTGGTCGTTGATGCGGTAGACGGCGGCGGTGCGCACGCCGACGCCGACCTGCACACCGGTCGGCACCACGGTGCCGGCGTCCGACGACTGGGCGCCGGTCCGGTTCATGTTCTGGTACAGCAGGTCCTGGAACTCGGCCCGCTGGCGCTTGAAGCCGGTGGTGTTCATGTTGGCGATGTTGTTGGAGATCACCTCCACGTTGAGCTGCTGCGCCAACATGCCGGTCGATGCGATGCTCAAACTCCGCATGGCATTGGTCCTTTCTTACGCTAAGGCGTGCGCGCCGGGCGGCCGTCAGCCGACGCGGCCGAGCGCCCGGATGGTCCGGCGGCGAAGGTCGTGGTCGTTCTCGATCAGCCGCTGCGTCGACTGGTAGGAGCGGGCCAGCGTCGTCAGCTTGGTCATCTCCAGGACCGGCGCGACGTTCGAGCCCTCGATCATGCCCTGGATGACGACCGGGGTTTCCACCGGCAGCGGCTCCTGGTTGGTCCGGTAAAGGCTGCCGCCCAGTGCCTTCAGCCCATGCGGGTCGTCGAATGCCACGACCGCGATCTGGGCGATCGGCCCGAGCGCGCCGGAGATCGTGCCGTCGCGGCCGATCGTCAGCGCGCGCTCGTTCGGGTCCAGCAGGATCGGCCGCCGGTCGACGTCCAGGACCGGCGCGCCGTCGGCGGTCACCAGCGTGCCCTCGGCGTCGACGCGGAAGTGGCCGTTGCGGGTGTAGCGTTCGGCGCCGCCGGACTCGACGACGAAATAGCCGTCGCCGTCGATGGCCACGTCCAGCGGGTTGCCGGTGGCATTCATCTCGCCGGCCGACAGGTCGCGGAAGACGGCGACGTCCTGGACGAAGGACAGGCGGGTCTCGGCGGCCGGCTTGACGAGATACTCCTCGAACAGCATCCGCTGGTTCTTGTAGGCCGCCGTGTTCATGTTGGCGACGTTGTTGGCGATCACGTCCATCTGCCGGCGCAGGGCGGTCTGCCGGGACAGCGCGATAAAGGCGGTGTTCTCGATCATGTTCCGGTCGGTCTCCCGTATCGTCGCGGCATGCCGCTGCACGCCGTGTGCCATGTCGCGAAGGACGCGAACTCAAGCACTTAGCCCCGGTCGCGCCGGGCCGGGGCGGGGCGGCGCCGGCCGTCTGGCAGGAACTACCGGGCAATTCCTGCCGTGCCGGCCGGCCGCGCGGGCCGCCGGGTTCAACCGGTTTTTAACCAAACCTGCCTAGGCTGATTTTCTCAGAGACCGTTTGCACGGGCGGCCTGTCGTCCATGAGCGCGTCAAGGGCGCCGGCAAACGAATTCTCAGATCAGGGGAGACCGCGTGCATGACGGACGCCGCCGTCGACGAGCTGGAGGGCGCCGAGGAAGACGCGCCGAAAAAGAAGACAAGCGGCAAGAAGCTTGTCTTGTTCGTCGTGCTGCCGTTGCTGCTGGTTCTGGGCGGCGGCGGTGCCGCGGCCTACTTCTTCCTGTTCGCCGGCGACGCGGCGCAGACGGAAGACGCCGAGGACGCCAAGGGCGAGGGCGGCAAGAAGAAGTCCGGCGAGGTGGTGTTCTACGACCTGCCGGAGATGCTGGTGAACCTGAATACCGGTGGCAAGCAGAACAATTATCTGAAAATCCGCGTGTCGCTGGAGCTCGACGATCCGCTGGCGGTGCCGGCGCTGGAAACCGTGCTGCCGCGTGTCATCGACAACTTCCAGATCTACCTGCGTGAGCTGCGGTTGGAAGATCTTAACGGTTCGGCAGGTCTTATGCGTCTGAAGGAAGAGCTGCTGGTCCGGGTCAACACGGCGGCCGGCGACATTCATATCAACGACGTGCTGTTCCGCGAGATGCTGGTTCAGTAGCGCGGGCATAGTTCGCGATGGCAGACGAAGAAGAAGTTCCAG
>JANQKO010000539.1 GCA_028281075.1 Alphaproteobacteria bacterium
GATCATGATCAACCCGGCCGACGTGGCCGACAACATCAAGCGCTCGGGCGCCAGGTCGTGCTCGATATTGCCCGAGCGCCGGGCCTCGGCGACGAAGCGCTCGCGCATCTGCGCGGCCTCGCCCTGGCGCGCCACCGGCAGCAGCGGCCGGTGCCGCAGGCCGAAGAACAGGTTGTCGGCCAGCGAGCCGGCGAAGATGAACGCGTTCGCGCCGACATGCGCCAGGCGCCGGCCGGTCACCGCTTCCGGCAGGCCGGCGGCGTCCGTGCCGTTGACCTGCAGGCTGCCACGGTCCGGGTCCATCAGGCGCGCCAGCAGCATGGTGAACTCGTCCCTGGCGCTGCCGGCCGCGCCGACCAGGGCGACGCGCCGGTCCAGCGGTAGCTGCACCGAGACGCCGTCGATCAGCGCCGCGTCCTGATCGTCGTAGAGCGTCAGGTTGGCGGTGGCAAGCTGGCCCTCGACGCGCGGCAGCGGGTCGGGCTCGTCGATCTGATAGTCCGCCTCGCGGGTGCCGGCCGGATCGAACTGGCTGACCACCTGGTCGTACTTGATATGGGCGTCGGCCTGCTGCTGGTAGAAGTTCAGCAGCTCCTTCCACGGCGCCGCCAGGTCCTTGTGCGCGGCGATGGCGGCGACCAGCGTGCCGATCTCCAGGTCGCCCTTGATCGCCAGATAGCCGCCGATCGAATAGAAGAAGAACGGCCCGAGCTGCTGGATGAAGTTGTTCAGGAACTTGATGATGAACTTGAGGACGTAGATCCGGTAGCGGACGTTGAAAATCCCGTCGAGCTGGCCGGAGAAGTCGGCCAGGACCGGATTGGAGGCGTCGTGGGCATGGATTTCCTGCACGCCCTGCACGGTCTCGCCGATGCGGTCGGACAGCTTCCGGACCCGCCGCACGCGCTCCTTGCCGAGCAGGTTGACGCGGCGCTGCAGCTTGGGGATCAGCCACATCTGCAGCGGATAGAGCATCACCGCGGCCAGCGCCATGCGCCAGTCCTGAATGAACAGGAACGACAGGATGGTCAGCAGGTAGCCGCCCTGGAACGCCGGCAGCGAGAAGGCGTCGCCGATGAAGCCGCCCAGCGGCTCGACCTCGGCCGTGATCATCGGGATGATCTCGCCCTGGCTCATCTTCCGGAAGGTCGGCAGCGGGAAGCGCAGGACCCGGGCGTAGAGCTCGTAGCGCAGGCGCCGCAGCATGCGCTCGCCGGTCAGGCCCTTGTAGACGTTGATGACGTATTTGAAGCCCTGATTGATGATCACCAGGATCAGGAAAGCGCCGCAGAGCAGGAACAGGTAGCTGACCTGATCGACGTCGCCGAGCCCCCAGACCTCGTAGGGATAGGCGATGCCCTGGCCCTGGATGGCCTGATTGATGATCATCTTGGGCAGTTCGTAGAACATGTACAGGAACGGGAACGACAGCGCCGCCATCGCCGTCAGGGCGATCTGCTGCGGCAGGCTGTACCGCACGACGTATTTGTAGATTGACGATTCCATGCTCGGCGCCGCCCCCGTGACTTCGCGGCTACCGCGGCCCACGCGGTGAGATGAAGTTGACCTCAGACAAGTTCTTTTTCTGGCCGATAGTTAAGATTAAATACCGCAAAGACTTCGATCCAGAAAGAGGTTTTCGCCGACAAGCGGGCTATGCCATAGTCCAGCCAGCTTGGGGGCTGCCGGGATGAAGATAGAAAATACAGGTCCGCGGGTCCTGATCTACAGCCATGATACCATGGGGCTGGGGCATCTGCGCCGGTGCCGGACCATCGCGCATTCGCTGGTCGGATGCTTTCCGGACATGTCGGTGCTGATCCTCTCGGGCTCGCCGATCATCGGCAGCTTCGATTTTCGCGCCCGCGTCGATTTCGTGCGGATTCCCGGCGTCATCAAGCTGCGCAACGGCGAGTATACCTCGCTGAACCTGGGTATCGGCTTCGACCAGACGCTGTACATGCGGGCGCAGATCATCGAGCATACCGCGAAGACCTTCGCGCCCGACCTGTTCATCGTCGACAAGGAGCCACTCGGCCTGCGCGGCGAGGTCACCGACACCCTGAAGCTGCTGAAGCCGCGCGGCACGCGGCTGGTCCTGGGCCTGCGCGACGTCATGGACGAGCCGCGCAGCCTGGCGCCGGAATGGCAGCGCAAGAACGTGATGCCGGCGCTGAACAATCTCTACGACGACATCTGGGTCTATGGCCTGCCGCAGATCTGCGACCCGCTGGAAGGCATCGACGTGCCGACCCGGGTGCGCCGCAAGATGGTCTATACCGGCTATCTGCGCCGCAGCGTGCCGGCGTCGCAGCCGACCCGGCCGCTGCCGGACATCGTCGATCGGCCCTATATCCTGGTCACCACCGGCGGCGGCGGCGACGGCGAAGCGCTGATCGACTGGGTGCTGCGCGCCTACGAGACCGACCAGCGCATGCTGTATCCGGCCCTGCTGGTGCTGGGCCCGTTCATGCAGCCGGAGCGCCAGGCCGAGTTCATGGCCCGCGCCGGCCGGCTGGACAATGTCGAGGCCATCACCTTCGACGCCCAGATGGAGCAGTTGGAGGCGAACGCCGTCGGCGTCGTCGCCATGGGCGGCTACAACACCTTCTGCGAGATCCTGAGCCTGGACAAGCGGGCGCTGATCGTGCCGCGCACGGTGCCGCGGCTGGAGCAGTTGATCCGCGCCCGGCGCGGCCAGGAACTGGGCCTGGTGCGCATGCTGGAGGACGACGGCCGGCTGGAGCCCGAGGTCATGGCCAAGGCGCTGCGCGAGCTGCCCTACCAGAACCGGCCGTCCGACGTCGTCGTGCCCGGCCTGCTGGAGGGCCTGGACAACGTCAACAGGCTGGTCCAGCCCTGGCTCGACGCCACCGTCACCGGCAGCGTCGCGGCCAACGACGTCGAAACGGCCTATCCGTATCCGGCCGGCTGAGGGCCGCCTTGGCGATTGCGTTCGTCCTGAAGGGCTATCCCCGGCTGTCCGAGACCTTCATCGCCCAGGAGGTGCTGGCGCTGGAGCGGCGCGGCCTGGACATCCGCATCGTCTCGCTGCGGCACCCGACCGACCGCCAGCGCCATCCGATCACCGATCAGATCAGGGCCGGCGTCCGCTACCTGCCGGAATACCTCTATCGGGAACCGCTCAGGGTCTGGCGGGCCTGGCGCGCGGCGCGGCGCCGGCCGCGCTACGCGGGCGCGCGGCGGCAATGGCTGGCCGACCTGCGCCGCGACCCGACGCCGAACCGCGCGCGGCGGTTCGGCCAGGCGCTGGTGCTGGCGCACGAGCTGCCGGCCGACGTGACGGCGCTGCACGCGCATTTCCTGCACACGCCGGCCTCGGTCGCGCGCTATGCCGCCATGCTGACCGGCCTGCCCTGGTCGGGCTCGGCGCACGCCAAGGACATCTGGACGACGCCGGACTGGGAAAAACGCGAGAAGCTGGCCGATTGCGGCTGGCTGGTGACCTGCAGCGCCGCGGCGGCCGACCACCTGGCGGCGCTGGCGCCCGACGGCAACGCGCACGGCACCGTCACGCTGGTCTATCACGGTCTCGACCTGACCCGCTTTCCGCCTCGGCCAGAGCCGCCGGCGGCGCGCGACGGCCGCGATCCGGCCGATCCCGTGCGGCTGCTGTCGGTCGGCCGCGCGGTGCCGAAGAAGGGCTATGACGACCTGATCGACGCGTTGGCGCGGCTGCCGGCCGACCTGCACTGGCGGCTGACGCATATCGGCGGCGGGCCGGCCCTCAAGACCCTGAAGCGGCGGGCCGAGAAGGCCGGCATCGCCGGCCGCGTCGACTGGCGCGGCGCGCGGCCGCAGGACGCGGTGCTGGCCGCCTACCGCGACGCCGACCTGTTCGTGCTGGCCAGCCGCATCCATGACGACGGCGACCGCGACGGCCTGCCGAACGTGCTGCTGGAAGCCCAGAGCCAGGCGCTGGCCTGCGTCGCCAGCAACGTCTCGGCGATCCCCGAAGTGATCGAGGACGGCGTCACCGGCCTGCTGACGCCGCCGCGCGCGCCGGCCGCACTGGCGGCGGCCGTGGCGGCGCTGGCCGCCGATCCCGAACGCCGCAACGCCATGGGCGCGGCCGGCGCCGACCGCATCGCCGCGCGGTTTTCGCTCGACGCCTGCGTCGCGCCGCTGCTGGCGAAGTTCGGCCTCGACGGCGAGACGCCGGTGGCACGGCGGCGGGCCTGACCGGCGAGCCATGCGCATCGCCTTCTATGCGCCGCTGAAAGCACCGACGCACCCGACGCCGTCCGGCGACCGGCGCATGGCGCGGCTGCTGCAGGCCGCGCTGGCGGCCGGCGGCTACCAGGTGACGCTGGCCGCCGACTTCCGCAGCTTCGACCGTGACGGCGATCCGGCCCGGCAGCGACGCCTGAAGGCCGAGGGCGCGGCCATCGCCGCCGACCTGGTCGCCGGCTACCGGGCGTCGGCGACACCGCCCGAGGCCTGGTTCACCTACCACCTCTATCACAAGGCGCCGGACTGGCTGGGACCGGCCGTGGCGGCGGCGCTGTCGATCCCCTATCTGGTCGCCGAGCCGTCCTTCGCGCCGAAGCGCGCCGGCGGCCCCTGGGACATCGGCCACCGGGCCGCCGCGGCCGCCATCGCCGCCGCCGACCGGCTGTTCTGCCTGACCCGGCTGGACATGGCCTGCGTCGCGCCACTGCTGCCGGACGCCGGCCGCATGACCTTTCTGCCGCCGTTCCTGGACGCCACGCCGTTCGCCGCCGCTCGGCCGGAACGCGACGCGCTGGCAGCGCGCTTCCGCCTCGACCCCGACAAACGCTGGCTGCTGGCCGTCGGCATGATGCGGCCGGGCGACAAACAACGGTCGTTCCAGCGCCTGGGCGAGGCGATGACGCGGCTCGATGGCGGCGACGCGCAGTTGCTGGTGGTCGGCGACGGCGAGTTGCGCGCCGAGGTCGAGGCGATGCTGCCAGGTGTGTACTTTGCCGGCGCGCTGCCGGCCGCCGACCTGGCCCGGGTCTATGCCGGGTGCGACCTCTATGTCTGGCCCGCCGTGGGCGAGGCCTACGGCATGGCCCTGCTGGAGGCCCAGGCCGCCGGCCTGCCGGTCGTCGCCGGCAACGAACGCGGCGTGCCGGACGTGGTGCGGGACGGCGAGACCGGCCTGCTGACGCCGCCGGGCGACATGGCGGCCTTCGCCGGCGCCATCGCCGGCCTGCTGGGCGACGACGACCGGCGCCGGGCCATGGGCCGGGCGGCGGCGGCCTTCGTGCGCGGCGAACGCACGGTGGCGGCGGCCGCGGCCCGGCTCGACGCCGGCCTGCGCGCGGTGGCGCGGTGACGTTGCTGGCGCTGCTGCGGCACGGCCGCACCGAATGGAACGCGGCCGGACGGCTGCAGGGCCGGCGGGACACCGCGCTCAGCGCCGAGGGCCGGGCCGACCTGGCCGGCCGGCATCCGCCGGCGGCGCTGGCGGACGCGCGCTGGCATGCCAGCCCCTTGCGCCGCGCGCGTGAGACGGCGGCGCTGCTGGGCGGCGGCGACGGCGCCGTCGCGCCGGCCCTGATCGAGATGGACTTCGGCGATTTCGAGGGCCGGCGGCTGGCCGAGCTCCGGGCCGAGTTGGGGGCGGATCTGGCGCAAAACGAGGCCCGCGGCCTCGACTTCCTGCCGCCCGGCGGCGAAAGCCCGCGCATGGTGCAGGCGCGCCTGCGACCCTGGCTCGCCGCCATCGCCGCCGAAGGCGGCACGCATGTCGCGGTCAGCCACAAGGCGGTGATCCGGGCCGTGCTGTCGCTGGCCTATGACTGGCCGATGTTGGACAAGCCGCCGGTGAAACTGGACTGGGCCTGTTTGCACCTGTTTACTCTCGACGCCGGCGGCCGCCCGCGGCCGCGACAGATGAACCTGCCGTTGGAGCGCAGATGAGCGGCAACCGCGTGATGTTCTACGTCCAGCACCTGCTGGGCATCGGCCACCAGCGCCGCGGCGCCACCCTGACGCGGGCGATGACGGCGGCCGGGCTGGAGGTCGGCTTCGTCTCCGGCGGGCACGAGATCCCGAACCTCGATCTCGGCGGGGCGCGGCTGATGCAGCTTCCGGCGACGCGGGCCGTCGACCTCTATTTCAAGAAGCTGGTGGACGAGAACGACCGGCCGATCGACGACGCCTGGCGCGACCGGCGGCGCGACATCCTGCTGGCCTATTGGCGCGACTTCCGGCCCGACGTGCTGGTCTTCGAGCTGTTCCCGTTCGGCCGCCGGCAGATGCGCTTCGAGCTGCTGCCACTGCTGGACGCGGCACACGCGCTGCCCCGGCGGCCGGCCGTGGTCTGCTCGGTACGCGATATCCTGGTGGCGCCGCCGAAGCCCGAACGCGAGCTGGAGATGCTGGAACGCATCGAGCGCTATTTCGACCACGTGCTGGTGCATGGCGATCCGGACCTGATCCCGTTCGGCCGCACCTTCCCGCACGCCGACGCGATCGCCGGCAAGCTGCGCTATACCGGCTATGTGGTCGACGGCTCGGGCCGGCGCGGCGGCCCGGGCGATCCCGGCTGGGAGGAGGTCGTGGTCTCGGCCGGTGGCGGCGCCGTCGGCAGCCGGCTGCTGCGCGCCGCCATGGACGCCCGCGCCGCCACCCGCCTGCGGGACCGGGTCTGGCGGGTGCTGGTCGGCGTCAAGGTCGAAGCGGCGGAATTCGACGCCCTGCGGCGCGACGCGCCCGACGGCGTCATCGTCGAGCGGGCGCGCGGCGACTTCACCAGCCTGTTGATGAACTGCACGCTGTCGATCAGCCAGGCCGGCTACAACACGGTGATGGAGGCCATGCGGGCCGGCTGCCGGGCCGTCGTCGTGCCCTATGCCGGCGGCCTGGAGACCGAGCAGACGCTGCGCGCCGAGCTGCTGGCCGAGCGCGGCGTGCTGCAGACCGTGCCCGAGAGCGCCGTCACGCCGGACAGCATCGCCGCCGCCGTCGAGCGCGCCATGGACGGCCCGCCGGCCAGCGCCGCCGGCATCCGCTGCGACGGGGCGGCGGAAACGGCCCGGCTGGTGGCGGGCTGGGCGGCGGACGCGGCCGGTCCCTGAACGTGGCCGGCTGGCGCGACCTGGAAGCCGAGCTGGCGGCCTGGGCCGCCGCCGGCCGCACGGCCGCGTTCTGGTGGCGCGACGACGACGCCCGCACCGCGACGCCGGCGCTGGACCGGCTGCTGGGGCTGGCCGGCACGACCGGGATTCCGCTGACGCTGGCCGTGGTGCCGGCCGGCACCGACCGCGACCTGGTCCGGCGACTGGACGGCCTCGGCCAGGTCGACGTGGCGCCGCACGGCCTGCGGCACGCCAACCACGCGCCGCCGGACAGCAAGAAGGCGGAATTCGGCGCCCACCGGGCCACCGACACCATGCGGCGCGAGATCGCCACGGGCTGGCGCCGGCTGCGCGACCTGTTCGGCGACCGCGCCCGGCCGGTCTTCGTGCCGCCCTGGAACCGGATCGCGCCCGACCTGGTCGGCGAGCTGGCGGCGCTGGGTTTCGCCGGGCTGTCGCGCTTCGGCGCCCGGGCGCGGCCGGCCGCGGCGCCGGGCCTGGCCGAGGGCAACTGCCATATCGATGTCATCAACTGGCGGCATGGTGGCGGCTTCATCGGCACCGCGGTCGCGCTGGATCAGGTCGTCAGCCACCTGGCGAACCGCCGTTTGGGCGCGGCCGATCCGGCGGAGCCGACCGGCCTGATGACGCATCACCTGGCGATGGACCGGGACTGTTGGGACTTTACCGCGCAACTGATTGATTTTATTAAAAACAACGAGACGGCGTGCTGGTATTCAATGCAACGTAACTTCGGCCTTCCGGCATGACGGGCCACCGCTATCCGCACGGCGCGCTGGCCGCCGACTACGCGCGCGCCGGCTGCGGCTTCGTGATAACGGCCGGTTTAGCCTTCTTTGCGCAAATCGCACCTGTGATAACCTATATTCTGAGCGCTCTGGCTTTGGTTTTCCTGCTATACGGCGTTCGCACCGCCATTCGACAGCAGACAAGAATCGAAATCGGCGAACAGGGAATCGAAGCCGCCGGGCCAATGGGCGCCAGCATCGCCTGGGGGGAATTGACCGATGTGCAGTTGCGTTACTATTCCACCCGGCGGGACAGACAGGACGGCTGGATGCAGCTAGGCGTAAAAGGCGCGGGGCGTACCATCAAGATCGATTCCTCCCTGACCGGCTTCGATGACGTC
>JANQKO010000551.1 GCA_028281075.1 Alphaproteobacteria bacterium
TGCTTGCCCGATGCCCCACATCGCGCCGCGCAGCGCTCCTGCCCTGTCGACAGCACGACGCCGCGCAGACCATGATGGTGGGGAGAAAGGCGGGTTAACGCAGGATCCGGCAGGCAGAAAAAGGGCCGGCGTCGCCGCCGGCCCGAGTCTGGATAGGTACCGTAAACGCCACTCAGATCATCCGCGGCCGCGTCGTCGGCGCGGCGCCGTCAAGACCGGCGTCGCGCAAATGGGGAAACAGGAAACCGTCGCCCGCGCGCGCCGGCGAGATCCTGTAAGGACCGAGCCAAAGCTGTCCCGACTGCCGCCGCATGGAGCCGTCGCCGTCGTTGGCGCGGCAGCGCACGGCCGCGCCGTCGGCGACCGGACAGGGCGCATAGCCCGCCACCGTCATGCGGCTGTCGGCCATGGCCAGGCCGCCGGCCAGCATCATGCCGCCCAGCAGCAGCATCACGGGCACGCCCAGCCGCAGGACCCATGCAACCGCGTCGGATTCGGTCGGTTTCTTTTTCATGATAAAGGCCTGATCCCTGCTCCTCGAGCCGTCGACCCCAACTGAGCAAACGGCATGCCAACGGCATCCGTCCCAGATCGACGCACTTCGAGCCCGCGCGCGTTTATTAAGGTTAATATTCAGCGACGGATGCTAACTATTTGTACCAACTTGGGATTGCCGGGACAAGTCATTCGGCCGCACGGCGTCCGGCCCCGACCGGTTCGATGCCCGCGGCGGCCAGCGCCGCGCGCAGCCGGTCGATCTCGGCCGCCGGCAGCTTCACCAGCGGCGGCCGGACCACGGCCTTGGGCAGCCGGCCCAGCAGGACCAGGCATTCCTTCATGCGGTTGTGCATGTCGAGGAACGGCGGCGCGTAGAAGGCCTGGGCCAGCGGGTAGATGCGGTCGTTCACCGCCCGGGCCGCCACCGGATCGGACCGCCGCACGGCCTGGAACAGCGCCACCTGCAGGTCGGCGATGACGCTGCCGGCGCCGGACAGAAGCCCGGCCGCGCCCAGGCCGAGCGAGGCCATCAGCCAGGCGCTGTGGGTGGTCAGCACCGCGACCGGCCGCGGCAGGGCCCGCAAGCCGCGGATATGCCGCTCGTGCAGCATGGCGTCGTTGCACCAGTCCTTGATGGCGACGATCGACGGCACCGCGTCGACAAGGCGAAGCAGCGTCTCGAAGGGATAGCCGAGGCCCGAGGCCATCGGATACTGGAACAGGATCAGCGGCAGGTCGGTGGCATCCGCGATGGTCTTCACATGCGTGCTGGCCATCTCGGGCCGGAGCTGGCCGCCCATCGCCATGCTGTTGGGCGGAAACACCAGCAGCGCCGCGGCGCCGGCGGCCGTGGCCATGCGGGCGATCCCGGCCGCTTGCAGGCTGCCGTCGGCATAGACGCCGCTGACCAGCGGCAGCCGGTCGCCGATCTCGTCGAGTGAAAAGTCGAGGATGCGCCGCTGCTCGTCGACGCCGCAGGCATGCACCTCGGATGCATGGCCGTTCACCGTGACCGCGCTCAGTCCGGCGACATCGGCGGTATCGCGCAAGTGCCGGCGGCTCGACGCCTCGTCGATGGCGAAGTCCTCGTCGAACGCCAACAGGGTCGCCGGGATGACGCCGGCGGGCGTGAATTCTCGGGAACGGCTCATGCGCGGGCACCTCATTCCGGCGATGGCGCTCGGTCAATGCGCGGAAGCTTACCAGAAATCCCCCGACCAGCAGCCGTGCAAACGGCACTAGGCCCGGCGGCATGGCTGCACTAAGTTGCGTCCTGAGGGAAAGATACCGCGGCGCACCGGGCATCCGGGGGGCGGCGCCGCATCTGTTGGAGAGTGACATGAAACGCATCCTGATCGGCCTCGCCGTTCTCGTGCTCGTTCTGATCGTCGGCGTCGTCGCCCTGCCGTTCCTGATCCCCGCCGAGACCTACAAGCAGCAGATCACCCGCGCGGTGACGGACGCGACCGGCCGCGACTTGACCATCGACGGCGTGTTCGACCTGCGGTTCGGCCTGACCACATCGGTCAGCGCCGGGAACATCCGTTTCGCCAACGCCGAATGGGGCACCGCCCCGGCGCTGGCCGAGATCGGCAGCGTCGCCGCCGACATCGAATTGCTGCCGCTGCTGGGCGGCAAGGTCTCGGTGCCGCGCCTGCAACTGACCGACGCCACCATCGCCCTGGAAACCGACGCCCGGGGCCGGAACAACTGGGACTTCGCCGGGACTGGCGACGACGGGGCGCCGGGCCGGACAGCGGACGGCGAAAGTGGTGGCAGCGGCAGTATCGCCACCCACCTGGGCGACCTGTCGATCGACAACGTGACGCTGAGCATCACCGACGCGCGGAGCGGCGAACGCATCGACGCGGCCCTGGTCCGCGCCCGAGTCGCGTCCGAAAGCGCCGATGCCCCCATGGTCATCGAGGTCGAAGGCAACTGGGGCGACGATCCGCTGATCGTCGAGGGCCAGGTCGGCTCGCTGGCCGCCGCGACCGGCGGCGGCTCCTTCCCCGTCGACATCAAGGCCGATGCGTTCGGCATCCAGGTCGCGCTGAACGGCGCCATCGCCGATCCGCAGACGGCGAGCGGCCTCGATCTGGCGCTGTCGGTGAACGCGCGCAACCTGTCCGGCCTGCGGGCCTTCGCCGGCGACGGCCTGCCGACGGCGGGACCGCTGAGCCTGACGGCGAAGATCGCCGGCGCCCCGGACGCGCTCGACATCCGTGACATCGCGTTCAGGCTGGGCAACACCGACCTTGCCGGCAACGTCGCCCTGCGCATGGCGGCGGACCGGCCCGCCGTGACGGCGACACTGACGTCCGGCCGTGTCGATCTGGTCGAGCTGCGGCCCGCCGGCACCGGCTCGGCCGATGCCGGCGGCGGTGGTGGCGGCGGCGCGGATACCGGCAAGGTGTTCCCGTCCGACCCGCTGCCGCTGGACGGCCTCTCGGCCGCCGATGCCGACATCGACCTGACGGTCGGCGCCCTCGTGACGCCGACGCTGACGGTGCGCGACGCGGTTGTGAAGGTGGCGCTGAAGGACGGCCGGCTGAAGGTCGAGCCGCTGTCGGCCATGGTCGCCGACAGCAGGATCGACGGCATGGTCTCGCTGGCGCGGCAGGACGACGGCGCGGCGCTGGACCTCAGGCTGACGTCCGAGTCGCTCGACCTCGGCAAGCTGATCACCGAGGCCGGCGTCACCGACCTGCTGGAAGGCAACGCCAGTCTGGACATCGACCTTCGGAGCAGCGGCCGGTCGGTGGCCGCGATCATGGCCGGCCTGAACGGCCATAGCCGCGTCCTGATGAACCAGGGCCGGGCGCGGACGGAAGCGTTCGACCTGGTGGTCGGCGGCCTGAGCACGGTGATGGGATCAGTGTTCGCCAACAAGTCCGAATGGACCGTGGTCGAATGCATGGCGAGCGACTTCAAAATCGAGAACGGCATCGCCAGGTCACAGGTCATGCTGATCAACACCGAGTACACGATCGTCAGCGGCGAAGGCGAGGTCGACCTGGGCGAGGAAGCCCTCAATCTGGTGGTCTCGCCACAGCCGAAGAGCACCACGCTCAACGTCTCGGTGCCGGTCAGGATCGGCGGCAGCTTCGTCGAACCCAGCTTCACGCCGGACGAGGTCGCCGCGGCGCGCAAGCTCGGCGGGCTGCTCGGCGCGACGCTGTTTCCGCCGGCGGCGGTCATCGGCCTGGCCGAGATGGGCAGCGACGACAATCCCTGCCTCAAGCTGGCGCGCGGCGAGGACGGCGGCGTTCAGTCACCCGCCCCGGCGCCCGGCGGCGCGCTGACGCCGCCGGGCGATGCCTCGAGTATCGGCGGCGCGACGGAGAATTTGAAACAGGACGCCGAAAAGGCGGTGGAAGGGCTCACCAAGGGCCTGAAGGGACTCTTCGGCCGGGACTGACAGACCGCTCGTGAATAACGGTGCCGGCCCCGGCCGGCACCGTCGGGCGTGCTCAGGCGGCGTCGGCGATCAGGCGATCGGCGGGCAGCCGCAATCGCACCGTCGTGCCGACGCCGACGGCGCTGTCGAGCGTGAGCTCGCCGCCGTGCAGCTCGACGATGGAACGCGCGAGCGGCAGGCCGAGACCGGTGCCGTTGTATTTGCGGGCGAAGCCGCTTTCCGCCTGACCGAACGGCTGCAACACCCGAGGGATGTCGGCCGGGGCGATGCCGATGCCGGTATCGCTGACCGCGATCGTCAGTCCGGTCCGCCGGTCGGCCGCCGCCTCGACCCGGACACGGCCACCGCCGGGCGTGAACTTGACCGCGTTCGACAGCAGGTTCAGCAGCACCTGCCGAAGCTTGACCTCGTCCGCCCGCAGCAGCGGCAGACCGGGCGGCACCCGCGTCTCGAGCGCGATGTTCGCCGCGGTGGCGTGCGTTTCGACGAACTTGATGCTGCTGTGGATCGATTCGGCAACGGCGATCCGATGGTCCTGCAGCTCGATCTTGCCGGCCTCGATCTTGGCCATGTCGAGAACGTCGTTCACGACGTTCAGCAGATGTCGGCCGCTCTGATGAATGTCCTCGGCGTACTCCCGGTATTTCGGTATCCCGATCGCGCCCAGGCTCTGGTCCCGGATGATCTCGGAAAAACCCAGAATGGCATTCAGCGGCGTGCGCAGCTCATGGCTCATGCTGGCCAGGAACTGCGACTTGGCGGTATTGGCCTGTTCAGCGTTTCGATGCGCCTCCTCCAGGTCCCGGGCCCGCGCCGCCATGTGCCTGACGTTCATCTGCATCAGCGACAACGCCGTGCCGACGCCGAGATAGCGGCCGTGCTGGGTGACGATGAAGCCGCGCAGGAGGGCGCTCTGCGCATCGGTAACGATCCGCCCGTTCAGGCCCTCGAGGCTGGCATCGACATCGACGATCAGCGGCCGCGTGTCCATCAGCGCGGTGACCGGCTTGCGGTCGTACAAGGCCCGGCCGTAGCGATGCGCCAGCTCCAGAAAGAATTCGTGCCGGTTCACCAGGCCGACCGGCACCTCGTCGCCGTCGACGACGGCCGCGGTCACCATCTCCGTGTCCGCGACGAACCGGTCATAGACCTCGACGCAGCGCATGTCGCTGGCAAGCGGCGGCACGGAAAGGACAAGCTGACGAAGCTGCTGAGACACCGCCGCCCTCGGGTACGCGTATTGAACGAGCTATATTCTCGTCGGTGATGGTGATCGGCTTGCGTAAATAAAGACTTATCGATGCTTCGTTTTGTTATGAATTTTTTGTTGCAAATTCACGAAACATCCCATCTCGAAATAAATATTCGATTGAACATTTTTAAATATACGAATGATGAAATGCATTAACCTTCTACAACGATCGAATATCGTGATTTTGAATTAGAATCGTTGTCTTGAATTCGCTTTATTGTTTCCGCCCTTCGATCTTGGCCAAGCTTGAAGATATCGGTTGGCGGGGCCATTCCGCGGGCAACGCCGCGCTCATGGGTAGAATTCCCGATACATCGCTCCAACGCGCGCGGCTACGTTGAAGTCATGTCAGAAACCGACGAACGCCGCGCCGGCGGCAAACTCATCGCGCACTGGCGGCGGGTCCGGCGCGACACAGCGCTGCCCAGCCTGCACGACATGGCGCTCGACGCGCATACCGGAATCCGCGACGCCAGCTTCCTGCTGCTGATCGGCGATGCGCCGGCGGATTCCGTTATCGTGCTTTGCGGCGAGCGGGTCGAGTACGAGGATCTGCGGACGGCGCTGGGCCAGACCCTGTCCGCGATGCGCCGGACCGTGCTGCGCGACGCCCTCTACCGGCTCTGCCGCGAAGCCACGACCGAACGCCGGCCGGCCTGTCTGGCCGGAACCTTTCGCTACCCCCGCGGACCGCTTGCCCGCTACCGGCTCTGTTGCGTGCCCCTGCGCGCCGACAATGCGCCGGTGCCCGCGTTCAGCTACGTCCTGGGCAGCTTTGCGCGCAAGTTCCTGCCCAACGCCAACGGCGGCGGATAGCCGCTACTCCGGCACGACCGACGGTCCACCCCAGCGAACGCTGCGGGCGCGGCCCCATAGCCGTTGAAACGGCTCGCGTGATTGCCGTGCCGCGATAATCGCATGGCCGCGGACCGAGTGGGGCGGACCGGCCAGCGCACCGCCGGTCTCCGCCGGCCCGCGGGCCAGGACCGTCCCGTCCGGCAGCAGCGGGCCGCCACCCCGCCGCCCGGCCTCGATGCCCCGCAAGGTCTGCTCGATCGCCGCCAGACGTTTCGCCAGATCGGGACGCGCCGTCGTCCGGCCGCCATGCATCGCCCGCGGATGCGCGACCGCCAGCCGACGCCAGAACCGGGCCGCCAGGCCGACATCGTAGCCGGCATGGGCGGCAAGGCGCAGGCCCAGCCGGTCGGCCCTGGCCGCCGCGGTCGCCCCGATCCGGCGCGCGCCGCTCGCGATATCGGTCGGCCCGACACCTGT
>JANQKO010000572.1 GCA_028281075.1 Alphaproteobacteria bacterium
AGCAGGGCCTGATCGCCATCGCCGACCGGGTCGAGAGCGGCCAGTCGCTGATGTTCTGCCGCCGCGACCGCGAGGCGGCGGAAAAGGACCTGCGGCGCATGCTCGCCAACCTGAAGGGCCGCATCGACGGCCCGCCGCGCGGTGCGCTCTACCACACCTGCCTGGCGCGTGGCCCGAACATGTTCGCGGGCGAGTCGGCCGAGCTCGGCATCATCGCCGAGGAGCTGGGCGACGTGCCGCTGGTCGGCTTTTTCGGCAACGGCGAAATCTCCAACAACCGCCTCTATGCCTATACCGGCGTCCTGACGCTGTTTCTTTAGGGCGTCTTCCTTAGGACATCGCCGGCCGGCGCAGCGCGTCGACGATGGCGAGGTAGCCGGGATCGTCGGGACCGATCAGGCCGTGGCGGATGAAGAAGTCGATCAGCGTCAGGTTGATGTTGAACTTGAAGTCCGTCGTCGTCCGCACGGTTTCCATCACCCGGCCCACCGGCCAGAGCATGAATTCGGCGACCTCGCCGTCGGTGTTGCGTGGGCGGAAGTCCGGCGGCAGCGCCAGGTCGAAGGTGAACTCGACATCCGGCTCCAGGCCGGCCGGCGTCTCGCGGCAGCAGGCGACGATGCCGACCGGCCGCGCCGCCGCGATCAGCGCCGGGGCCACGCCGGCCTCTTCCCGGGCCTCCTTCACCAGGTTGTCCATCACGCCGATGCCGACCGGCAGGCCGCCGCCGATCAGGGAATCGAGCTTGCCGGGATCGGTCTGCTTGTCGGCGCTGCGGCGCGCGATCCAGAGCGCCGGGCCGTCCGCCGTCCGGACATGGCCGTTGACCTGCACCCCATAGGCGGTGAAGCCGAAATGCGGCGCCGCGGCGCGTTCGATGCCGAGCAGCGGTTCGGCGCCGAAGGCGGCGGCCACCGGATACCTCTCGTCGCGCCAGCCCGGCAGGTCGAAGCGGCGCAGCACCGCCTCGACCGCCGCCGTCCGGGTGGCATAGTCCGCGAGGTCCGGCGAGAGGCGGACGCCGCCGTCATCGACCGAGAAGACATCCGGATGATCGGCCAGTCGCCGGGCGAAGGCTGGCCGGATCCAGCCGACCCTGTTGTCGCCGACCACGAACGGTCGGAAGCCGCTCAGGTCGAAGGTATTCGCCTCGGCGATCCGGTCGAGAAAGCTCAAGCGATCCGGTCGCCCTTCTTGGCCGGCACGGCGCGGTTGTCGACGCCGGGCAGCATCTTGGCCGGATCGCGCGTCACCACCACGTCGATGATGGTCGGCAGGCTACGCTCGGCCATGCCGTCGCGCAGCGCGCCGGCGAGCGCGCCCGGTTTCTCGACGCGGATGCCGTGGCAGCCGAAGGCGTTGGCGATCTCGGCATAGTTCAGCTCGTTCAGGTCGCTCGACTGGAACTGGCCGCCGAACAGGGCCTGCTGCAACGCCTTCACGTAGCCCGAGGCGGCGTTGTTGACGATGATCAGCGTGAAGGCGGTGCCCAGGCGCTTGGCCGTCTCCATCTCGCCCATGACCATGTTGAAGCCGGCGTCGCCCGTCAGCCCGACCACCGGCCGGTCCGGCGCCGCGAGCTGCGCGCCCATCGAGCCCGGCATGCCGTAGCCGATCGAGGCGAAACCACGGTTGGCGATGATGCCGCGTCCGGCCCGCTTGGTGTCGTAGAGCAGGCCGGTCCAGTGCGCCGCGAAGCCGCCGTCGGTGACGACGATGGCGTCCTCGGGCAGGACGTTGTTCAGTTCCTGGCACATCCGGGCCATGTTGACCGGCGTCTCGTCCGAGGTCAGGCGCGGCGTCACCTCCTTGCGCCAGGCCGCCATGCGGCGGCCGACCTCGGCGGCATAGTCGGCGCGGGCCTGGCGCGCGCCGGCGGCGCCGTCCGACAGCTCGGCATGCAGGTCCGCGATGCCGGCGCCGACGTCGCCCCACAGCGCCACGTCCGTGCGGGCCGAGCGGCCGATCTCCTCGGCGACGATGTCGAGATGGATCAGCGGCACGTCCCGTGGCGGCAGGACGTAGCGCTTGGTGGCGATCTCGCCCAGCTTGCAGCCGACGACCAGGATGCAGTCGGCCGCCTCCAGCAGGTCGTTGGCGATGCGCGAATAGCGGCCGAACAGGCCGGCCGACAGCCGGTGCGTGCAGGGAATGGCGCCCTTGCCGCTCATCGTGTGGGCGACGGGGATGGCAAGCGCGTCGGCGAAGCCGGTCAGGATCTCCTGCGCGCCGCTCAAGTGCACGCCGCCACCGGCCAGGATGATCGGCCGCTTGGCGCCGGCCAGCAGCTCGGCCGCGCATTTGACCTCGTCGGCGTCGGGCCGGATGCGGCGGGCCGGGATCGAGATCGTCGCCGGATCGGCGTAGAGCTCGTCCTCGGGGAAGTCATACTCGCCATGGGCGATGTCTTCCGGCACGTCCAGCAGCACCGGGCCCGGCCGGCCCGACGTCGCCACCGCATAGGCGCGGCGGACATGTTCCGGAATGCGCTGGATACGCTCGACCCGGATCACCTCCTTGACGGTGGGCGCCAGGATCTCGGTCTGCCGCGCCTCCTGGGTCATGTTCTTCCAGGAATGGTCGCGGTTGGTGTTGCCGGCGAACGCGATCAACGGCACGCCGGCGTTCAACGATTCGACCAGGCCCGTGGTCAGGTTGGTGGCGCCCGGCCCCAGCGTGCCGTCGCACAGGCCCGGCCGGCCGGTGATCCGCGCCCAGGCGTCGGCGGCGAAGGCACCGCAGCGCTCGTCGTTGATCAGCGTGTGGCTGAGCCCGACCTGGCCGACGGCGTGGTAGAACGGCAATAGCTGAAAGCCGCCCATGCCGAACATCGGCGCGGCCTGGTGCAGCTTCAGCATTTCGGCCAGCGCCATCCCGCCGCTCATCTGGCGGTGGGGACGGTTCGACAGGGCGGGGGCGTCAGACATCGTTGGGGGCTCCTTGACCGGATACATGGCGGATCACGCGATCCGCGAACGCTTTCGTCGTCATGCCGACCGCGGCGCCCATGGCCGCGGCGGTGTCGTTGAGGTGGCTGATGACGCCGGTCTCCCAGACCGAGCGGGCATCACCGATACGGGCGGTCCGGCAGTCGACCGTGGCGCCGGCGATGCCGCGCGCGTCCATCGCCGGCAGTCTTGTGATGCCGACGCCGTCCTTGCCGATGCCGGCGTCCGAGAACACGGCGGCCAGCGCGTCGACCTTGATCGCGGTGTCGGGATCGCCGCCCAGCAGGCCGCCATGGCTGGCGGCGATGACGACCTGGCCGGTATCTTCCGCGCGGACCAGCGAGACGGAATCGATGCCCCAGACCTTGGGACCGTCGTCGCTGTCGCTGTCGCGCAGCAGGAAGCGGGATTCCTCGTATACCGGCGGCTCGCCCGCCGGCGCCGCCGCGGCCAGCATGGCGCGGGCGCAGGCCGTCACCGTCTGGCCGGCCGCGCAGCCGAGGCCGGCGGCGGTGTCGTTCACCCGGCTGACGCGGCCGTTCGCCGCCATGTCGGCGCCGTCGCCGATGCGCGCCGACCGGCAGTCGACCGTGGCCGCCGCCATGCCGATGCCGTCCAGGAAGGCCAGCGAGCCGCAGCCCGCGTCGTCCTTGCCGATGCCGGCGTCGTTCAGGATCACCGCCCGGGCGCCGGCCCTGGCGGCCAGATAGCCGGCATAGACGCCGCCATGGCTCCCGCCGATCAGCACCTTGTCCTGGTGCTCGGGGCCCAATTTGGTGACGCTGTCGGCGATGGCGATATCGGGATGAAGGTCGGTCATGGGTCTGGCGGGGCGGTCTTCAACGGCGGGGGAAAACCTTATACAACATCGGCGGGGTAAGCCATCGGCCGGCATTGTCGTTTGGTCGTGAAAGGGTAGGGGAGGACGTGTTTTGGCCGAACGGCACCATAATGTCGATATCGATCGACTGACCCGGCACTACCGCGTGATGTGCCGTATCCGGGCCTTCGAGACGGCGGCCGAGCAGGCCCAGGCCGAGGGCAAGGTCGGCGGCGCCATTCACCTGTCGATCGGGCAGGAAGCGATCGCCGCCGGCGTCTGCGGCAACCTGCGTGTATCGGATCAGATCACCACCACGCATCGCGGCCACGGCCACTGCATCGCCAAGGGCACCGATCCGGAAGCGATGATGCTGGAGCTGTTCGGCCGCGACGGCGGTACCTGCGGCGGCAAGGGCGGCTCCATGCATATCGCCGATTTCTCCGTCGGCATGCTGGGCGCCAATGGTGTCGTCGCCGCCGGCATTCCCATCGCCGTCGGTGCCGCGCATGGCGCCCGGCTGAAGGGCGAGGACAAGGTCGTGGTCTGCTTCTTCGGCGATGGCGCGGTGAATCGGGGGCCGTTCCTGGAGGGACTGAACTGGGCCGCGGTCTTCGATCTGCCGGTGCTGTTCGTCTGCGAGGCGAATTCGTTCGCCTCGACCACCCGCAGCGAGGACGTCACGGCCGGCCCCGGACCGTCGGCCCGGGCCGAGAGCCTGGGCATCGCGGCCTTCGACGTCGACGGCAACGACATCGTCGCCGTCGATGATCTCGCCGGCGAGCTGGTACGCCGCATCCGGGCTGGCGAGGGACCGAAGTTCGTTACCGCCGGGACCTACCGCTTGAAAGGCCATACCGCCTCCGATCCGGCGCCCTACCGCGAGGCGGCAGAGGTCGAAGCGCGCTGGCGGGAGGATCCCATCGCCCGCTGCGCGGTGCTGCTGACCAATGCCGGGGTGCCGGACACCGAATTGGCGGCGATCCGTTCCGAAGCCGAAGCCGAGATGGCGGCGACGGTGGCGACGGCCGAGGCCGCGCCCTACCCGCCGATCGCGCATGCCTTCGACGATATCCAGGACGTGGGGGCGCCGGCGTGAGCGAGATGACCTATGCCGGCGCGGCGATGGCGGCGCTGGCCGAGGAGATGCGGCGCGACCCCACCGTCTGGGCACTGGGCGAGGACCTGGGGCGCGGCGGCGTGTTCGGCCAGTACAAGGGCCTGGCCGAGGAATTCGGCCATGACCGCGTCGCCTCGACGCCGATCTCCGAGGCGACGATCATGGGCGCCGCCGTCGGCGCCGCCATGGTCGGCACCCGGCCGGTGGTCGAAATGCGGTTTTCCGACTTCGCGCTCTGCGCCGTCGACGAGATGGTCAACCAGGCCGCCAAGGCCCGCTTCATGTTCGGCGGCCAGGCCCGGGTGCCGGTGGTGATCCGGCAGCCGAGCGGCATGTGGCGGTCGTCGGCGGCCCAGCACTCGCAGTCGCTGGAGGCCTGGTATGTCCACATCCCCGGCCTTGTCGTGGTGACGCCGGCGACGCCGGCCGACAACAAGGGCCTGCTGACGGCGTCGATCCGCTGCGACGATCCGGTGATCTACATGGAGCACAAGGGCCTCTGGGGCGCGACCGGCGAGGTGCCGGACGATGCCGATTTCCAAGTGCCGCTGGGCCGCGCGCGAATCGCCCGCGCTGGCGGCGATATCACGGTGGTCACCTGGTCGGCCATGGTGCACGAGGCGCTGGCCGCGGCCGACCTCGCCGCCGACGCCGGCCTCGATATGGAGGTGATCGACCTGCGCACGCTCTGGCCCTGGGACCGCGAGACGGTGTTCGGGTCGGTCGCCAGGACCGGCCGGCTGATCGTCGCCCAGGAGGCGGTCCAGGTCGGCGGCTTCGGCGCCGAGATCGCCGCCAGCGTGGCCGAGGCGCTGGCCGGCGACCTGAAGGCGCCGGTCCGGCGTCTGGGCGCGCCACGGGCGCCGATCTCCTATTCCAAGCCGCTGGAGGACCGCCTGCGGGTCGGCGCCGCGCGGATCGCCGAAACCGCCGCGGAAGTCATGGCCGCTTAATAGATTGCCTTTACCGAATCGCCAGCGGCGCGTAGGTTCAAGCCCTACCTGCCGCCCTACGCTGGAGGATGGCGATGAAACCGGGTCTGCCCTGGAGCGTGAAGGGGGTCGAGCCGGACGCGCGCGAGGCCGCCAAGGCGGCGGCGCGCCGCGACGGCGTGACGCTCGGTGTCTGGCTTAACCGGACGATCTACGCGAACAGCGGCGAGCCGTCGGCGCCCGCCGCCGCAGAAGCCACGGCCACTGCCACGGACAAGTCGCCGGCGCCGGCCGCGACCGCACCCGCCGGCGGGCCGGCCGCCGTCACGGCGGCGGCCCTGCAGCGGCTCAACGCGCCGCTGATCGCGGCGGTCCGCGACATCGAGCAGGCGACATCGC
>JANQKO010000573.1 GCA_028281075.1 Alphaproteobacteria bacterium
AGTCTGATGGGGTCTGAATACTCAGGGTCATAACAGCTTGAATCGCAACAAAGACAAGCTGTCAACCAACTAACTTAGCGCCTATGGGGACTGTCCCTATTAAACTAGGGACAGTCCCTATTAAACTGTACTTCGGGGCAAGGCCGGAACGCGATATCACCCCCCGACCTCCTGTCGAGACGGCCCCGCAGGGGCCGTCTCGAAACAGGCGATATCGCGCCGCCGCCGCCGCGGCAATTTGTCCCCCTCGCCGCTGGACAATTGCCGTCGCGAGGCTTATTATTCACATCATCGATATATCGAATTGTTATATTTTTATACAAACTATACGGTAGCATCCCCACCGGTCCGGCACGACCGGGCCCGGGCGGTGGCGGACGCAGACGGCATGGCCGGCCGGACGGCCGGGAGGAGCGGGTAGCGGCATGGATGTAAGGACCTTTTGTCTCGGCGTTCTGACGATGGGCGACGCCTCCGGATACGAGATCAAGAAACGCCTGGAAGGGCCGTTCCAGCATTTCTACGACGCCAGCTTCGGCTCGATCTATCCGGCCCTGAACCGGCTGCAGGACGAGGGCCTGGTGACCTGCACGCACGAGGCGCAAAACAAGCGGCCGGACAAGAAGGTCTATGCCCTGACCGCCGAGGGACGCCTGGCGTTCATCCGCGAGCTGAGCGGCGATCCCGGCGCCGACCGGGTGCGCTCGGAGTTCCTGGTGCTGATGATGTTCGCCGAGCTGCTGCCGCTGCGTCACGTGTCGAAGGTCATCGACGACCGCATCGCGGCGCTGCGCGGCATCGTCGATCAGATTTCCGCGCAGGCCTGCGCCGAGACCTCGCCCAGCCACCGGTTCGTCAGGGGCTACGGCCTGGCGATGTACCGCACGGCGATCGACTATCTGACCGAGAACCGCCATCTCGTCGAGGGCGACGCGCTGATGGCGCAGGTCAAGGAAGACCGGACGAACGGCCACGCGCCAGCCGTCAAGGCGGCCCAGGCCGCCGAATAACGGGACGAAAGCAATGAAGAAATCCGTCATCCTGGCCATCGTGATCGCCATCGCGGCGGCCGGCTGGGTGCTGACCGGGCAGTATGGCGACCAGCTCGGGCTGGCCGGCGACGCCGAGCGCAAGCCCGCCGGCTCGGTCGCCGAGCGGCTGGAGACGCGGGACAGCACCGACCGGCGGGTCGCCGTCCGGGTCCGGCACAGCATCGCCGTCGACCAGGCGCTGACCGTCGTCGCCCGCGGGCGCACGGAGTCCTGGCGCAAGGTCGACCTCAAGGCCGAGATCGCCGGCCAGGTCGTCGAGCTGCCGTTCAAGAAGGGCGCGCGGGTGGCGCGCGGCGACGTGATCGCGCGGCTCGAGATCAATGCCCGCGCGGCCCAGCTCGAGGAAGCCGAGGCGCTCGTGCGGCAGCGCGAGATCGAATACAACGCCGCCCGCAAACTGCGCGCCAAGGGCTTCAGCGCCGAGACCACCTATGCCGGCGCCAAGGCCAGCCTCGACGCCGCCCGCGCCATGGTCAAGCGCATGCAGGTCGAGCTGGACAAGACCATCATCCGGGCGCCGTTCGACGGCGTGATCGACGAGCGCATGGCCGAGCTCGGCGCCTTCGTGAAGGACGGCAATCCGATCGCCCGCCTGGTCGACGAGGACCCCTACCTGGTCGTGGCCGAGGTATCCGAGGACCGTATCGGGCAGCTTCGGGTCGGCCAGCCCGGCAACGCCCGCCTCGCCACCGGCCGCGAGGTCAGCGGCACGATCCGGTTCATCGCCAGCGTCGCCTATGCCGCCACCCGCACCTTTCGGGTCGAGCTCGAAGTGCCGAACGAGGACCACGGCCTGCGCGACGGCATCACCGCCGACGTCCGCTTCCCGACCGGCGTCATCCGGGCGCATCTGGTCTCGCCCGCGGTACTGACACTGAACGACGCCGGCCTGGTCGGCGTGCGCTGCCTGGACGGCGACGAGCGCGTCGTCTTCCACGCCGTCGAGGTGATCGGCGACCAGCCGAACGGCGTCTGGATCGCCGGCCTGCCGGACCGCATCGACCTGATCACCGTCGGTCAGGAATACGTGCGCCAGGGCGACAGCGTGAAGCCGATCCGGACCGAGGGCGCGACGTCATGAACGCGCTGATCGACACGGCGATCGGCCGCACCCGGACGGTGCTCAGCACGCTGCTGCTGGTGCTGATCGCGGGCGCGGTGGCCTACGCGTCGATCCCGAAGGAGTCCAACCCGGACATCAACATCCCGATCATCTATGTCTCGATGACGCACGAGGGCATCTCGCCGGAAGACGCCGAGCGCCTGCTGGTGCGGCCGATGGAGCAGGAGCTGCGGTCGATCGAGGGCATCAAGGAAATGCGCTCGACCGCGTCCGAGGGCCACGCCTCGGTGCTGATGGAGTTCTTCGCCGGCTTCGACGCCGACGAGGCCATGCTCGACGTGCGCGAGAAGGTCGACCTGGTCAAGCCGGAGCTGCCCGACGAAACCGACGAGCCGACGGTGAACGAGGTTAATGTCGGCCTGTTCCCGGTGATCACCGTGACGCTGGCCGGCAACGTGCCCGAACGCACGCTGCTGAAGCTGGCCCGCGACCTGCAGGACGAGCTGGAGGCGCTGTCCGGCGTGCTGTCGGCCGACATCCGCGGCGACCGCGAGGAAGTGCTGGAGATCGTCATCGATCCGGCCCGGCTCGAAAGCTACAACATCTCGCAGGCCGAGGTGCTGGACGCGGTCAGCCGCAACAACCGGCTGGTCGCGGCCGGCTCGCTCGACACCGGCGCCGGTCGGTTCTCGGTCAAGGTCCCGGGCCTGCTCGAGACCGCGCGCGACGTGCTCGACCTGCCGGTCAAGGTGGCCGGCGACAGCGTCGTCACCATCGGCGACATCACTTCCGTCCGGCGCACCTTCAAGGACGCGACCAGCTTCGCCCGCATTGACGGCCGGCCCGGCCTGGCGCTGGAGATCAAGAAGCGGCTCGGCGAGAACATCATCAGCACCATCGAGGACGTGCGCCGCGTCGTCACCGAGATGCGGCAGGGCTGGCCCGACGGCGTCGAGGTCAGCTTCATCCAGGACGAATCGACGAACATCCGGAACATGCTGGCCGACCTGCAGAACAACGTGCTGAGCGCCATCCTGCTGGTCATGATCGTCGTCGTCGCCGCGCTCGGCCTGCGCACGGCCGGCCTGGTCGGCCTGGCCATTCCGTCCTCGTTCCTGTTCGGCATCCTGGTGCTCAGCGCGCTCGGCCTGACGGTGAACATCGTCGTCCTGTTCGCGCTGATCCTGTCGGTCGGCATGCTGGTCGACGGCGCCATCGTGGTCACCGAGTTCGCCGACCGCAAGATGGCCGAGGGCCTGCCGCGGGCCCAGGCCTACGCCATGGCGGCCAAGCGCATGTCCTGGC
>JANQKO010000574.1 GCA_028281075.1 Alphaproteobacteria bacterium
AGTCTGATGGGGTCTGAATACTCAGGGTCATAACAGCTTGAATCGCAACAAAGACAAGCTGTCAACCAACTAACTTAGCGCCTATGGGGACTGTCCCTAATAGGTGAGGGAATCCCAAGGAATCCGAATACGCCCGGGGTTTTGCTCCGATTACCATACTGAGGAGACGCGAAGCGTCGTCTCGAAGCATGCTGGCGCCGATATCGCGGCTTTCTCGGCAGCCTGCTAAAGGCCGTCGACGAAGCCCGGGTGCCGGTCGAGCCAGGTCATGTAGTCGTCGAAGGCTTCGGCCAGGCGGTATCTCGGCACGTAGCCGAGATCCGAGGTCAGCCGGTCGATGGCGAGCGGCCGGCGGTCGCGGTCGCCCCAGGGCGCGGACGCCGCCGTTTCGTCGATCGACCAGGTGAAGCCCCGAAAGCGTTCGGCCAGCAGCGCGCACCAGTCCGCGGCGGTGAATTCGGCGCCCGGCCCGACATTGTAGACACGGTGGGCGGCGGGGGCGTGTTCGAGCAGAAGCGCCACCGCCGCGGCGACGTCGCGGCCATAGACCCAGTCGCGGCCGACGGGACGCGGCAGCACCACCGTCTCGCCCCGTAGCGCCGCCAGCGTCGCCCGGAACGGGGGGCTCAACGTATCGCGGAAGCCGGTATCGCGCTCCCACGGCCCGAACGCGGCCGACAGGCGGGCGCAGACGACGTCGAGGCCGCGCAGGTCGTGATAGCGCAGCGCCATGCGCTCGCCGGCATGCTTGCTGATCGAATAGAGCGTGTCGGGCAGGGCGGGCGTCATGGCCTCGTCAAGCGTCGCGTCATCGAAGCCGTTGACGCCATAGACGCTGGACGAGGACAGATAGACGACCCGCGCCAGGCCGTGCTGCAGCGCCGCCTCCAGGAGCGCGACCGTGCCGAGCATGTTGACGGCAACGATGGTCGCGGCGTCGCGTGCCTCGCGGTCGGCATCGGCGGTGATCACGGCGCCATGGACCGCGCGCTCGACCCGGTGCGTGGCGAAGACCGCGTCGAGCGCCGCGCGGTCGCGGATGTCGCCCTGGACGAAGTGGACCGGCGCGCCGCTGTCGGACAGTTCCCGCATGGCCTCGTCCGGCGCCGCGCCGATATCGAACAGCACGACCGGCGTGCCCCGCCGGACCAGCGCCTCGGCGATGTTCAGGCCGACGAACCCGGTGCCGCCCGTGATAAGAACCGTCATCGTTCGAACCGGCTCCCCCCTGGATCAGTCGCCGAACGGCCACCACCATGCGCGCGCGGGCGTCAGGACCGGATTGCCGTGGCCGTCGCGCTTGACGCCTCGCGGGGTCTTTTCCGGCTGCAGGATCGACTTGCCGACATAATGGTCGCGCAGCAGCGGCTCGTCGACGCCGCCGCAGGCCGCCGTCAGCAGGATCGATGCGGCAATGACCGGAATGACGCGCATACCCATCGATAGCCCGCTTCACGGCCGTCGATCAAGTCCGGCGCGGAACCGGTCGCGGCTATTGTCTGCCTCGCGCGCCGCCATTAGATTGCGACCCGGGCAGACGAGGGGTCGGGTTCGGCGCGGATGAGAGCCTGGATACTGGTCGCGGCAATTCTGATCGGCGGCGTTCGGCTGGCGCAGGCGGACATGCAGCGCGCCGAACGCGCCTACGATTCCGGCAACTTCCGCAGCGCGCTGCAGCACTTCGTCAACGCGGCCGAGGGCGGCGACGTGGATGCGACCTATCGCGTCGGCCGCATGTACGACGCCGGGCGCGGCACCGTCGCCGACCCGGAGACGGCGCTGGCCTGGTTCCGCCGGGCCGCCGAGGCCGGCCATGTCGAGTCGCAGCGCGTCGTCGGCATCTATTACGAGGAAGGCAAGGTCGTACCGCAGGACCATGCACGGGCGGCCGAGTGGTACGAGCAGGCCGCGCGCGCCGGCAACGCCAAGGCGCAGCGCAATGTCGGTCAGCTCTATGCCCACGGCCGGGGCGTGCGCCAGGACCTGCGGCGGGCGGTCGACTGGTACCGGATGTCGGCCGCGCAGGGTAATGCCAAGGCCAAGCGCAACCTCGCCTATCATTATTATTTCGGCCGCGGCGCGCGGCGGGACCGGGAGCGCGCCGCGCAGCTCTTCGCGGAAGCCGCCGCGGCCGGCATCGACAAGGCGGCCTTCAATCTCGGCTTCATCTACTACAACGGCGAAGGCGTGATGAAGAACAAGGAGATGGCGGCCTATCACTTCGGTGTCGCCGCCAACGCCGGCAATTCGGACGCGCAGATCTTTCTCGGCCGCATGTACCTGCTGGGCGAGGGGGTCGAGCGCGATGCCGAGAAATCGTATTTCTGGACGCTGCTGGGCGCGGCCCAGAAGCCGAGCCTGGCGGAATACTACTTCGAACGGCTGCGCGGCGAGCTGACGCCGGCCCAGGCGCGCAAGGTGCGGTCTCAGGCCCGGAACTGGCTGCCGGCGGGCTGAAGCCGGTTGTCGCGGCGGCCGGCTGCGGCGAGAATATGGCCGTCAACGCAAGATCGACATCCAGCCGCCGGAGTATTTGCCCCCGTGTCAGAAGAACTCGCCTACCTGTCCGCGACGGACCTGCTCGCCGCCTATCGCGACAAGACACTGTCACCCGTCGACGCGACGCGGGCGGTGCTGGACCGGATCGAGGCGCATAACGCCAAGATCAACGCCTTCAACCTGATCGACGCGGACGCGGCGCTGGATCAGGCCAAAGCGTCGGAGGCGCGCTGGACGCGCGGCGAGCCGCAAGGGCTGCTCGACGGCGTGCCGACCTCGATCAAGGACCTGGTGCTGACCAGGGGCTGGCCGACATTGCGCGGCTCGCTGACCGCCGACCCGGCCGGCCCGTGGGAGGACGACGCGCCGTGCGTCGCCCGGCTGCGCGAGCATCGTGCCGTTCTGGTCGGCAAGACGACGACGCCCGAGTTCGGCTGGAAAGGCGTCACCGACAGCAAGCTGACCGGCATTACCCGAAATCCGTGGAACCTGGAGAAGACGCCCGGCGGTTCGTCCGGCGGCGCGTCGGCGGCGCTGGCCGCCGGCATGGCGCCGCTGGCGGTCGGTTCGGATGGCGGCGGCTCGATCCGCATTCCGGCGGGCTTTGCCGGGGTCTTCGGCCTGAAGGCGAATTTCGGCCGCGTGCCGGCCTGGCCGCCCAGCCCCATGGGCACCTTGAGCCATATCGGCCCGATGACCCGGACCGTGCGCGACGCGGCGCTGATGATGAACGTGCTGGCCCTGCCCGACGGCCGGGACTGGAGCAGCCTGCCGTACCAGGGCATCGACTTCACCGACGGCCTGGACGACGGGGTCGCCGGCCTGCGCGTCGCCTACAGCCCGGATCTGGGCTACGCGCGGGTGCATCCCGAGGTCGAGCGGCTGGTCAAGGCCGCGGCCGACGCGTTCGCCGACCTCGGCGCCAGGGTGGAACAGCGCGATCCCGGCTTCGCCGATCCGACGGAGGACTTCCGCATTCACTGGTGGGCCGGCGCCGTCGCCGGTTTTTCGACGCTCGACCAGTCGAAGCTGGAGCCGGAGCTGGCGGCGATCATCGCCGAGGGGCAGGGGATCACGGCCGGCGACTATGTGCGCTCGGCCGGCCGGCGCTTCCAGCTCGGCGCCCATATGCGGCGGTTTCACGATGACTACGACCTGCTGCTGACGCCGTCGCTGTCGATCCCGGCCTTCGACGCCGGACGGCTGCATCCGCCGGGGGAGGACGGTGTCGGCTACTGGCTGGGCTGGACGCCGTTCAGCTATCCCTTCAACCTGACGCAACAGCCGGCCTGCAGCATTCCCTGCGGCTTCACCGGGGACGGCCTGCCCGTCGGCCTGCAGATCGTCGCCGCCAACTACCGCGAGGACCTGGTGTTGCGGGCGGCGCGGGCCTACGAGGCGGCAAATCCCATCACCGCGCGTCCGTCGCTCTGACGGCGGACCGCCGGGACGGGCGCCGATGACCACGCTGCTGTCCGTCGCCGAGATGTACGCCGCCGACCGGGCGGCGATGGCGACGGGCGTGTCCGGATCGGCCCTGATGGAGGCCGCCGGGAAGGGGGGCGCCGAGGAGATGTTGCAGCGCTTTGGCGCCCGGCCGGTCGCGGTGCTGTGCGGTCCCGGCAACAATGGCGGCGACGGCTTCGTCATCGCCCGGCACCTGCGCGCCGCCGGCGCGCCGGTGCGCCTGGCGCTGCTGGGGGACAAGGCGCGGCTGACGGGCGACGCGGCCGCCATGGCGGCGCGCTGGCGCGGCAAGGCGTGGCCGATGTCGCCGGCGGTGCTGGACCAGGCGGCGCTGGTGGTCGACGCCATTTTCGGCGCCGGCCTGGCCCGCGACGTCGACGGCGCGGCGCGGGAAGTGCTGGCCGCGGCGGCGGCGCGCGGGCTGCCGAGCGTCGCCGTCGACGTGCCGAGCGGCGTGCACGGCGACAGCGGCGAGATCCGCGGCTACGCCCTGCCGGCGGCGATGACGGTGACGTTCTTTCGCCGCAAGCCGGGACACCTGCTGCTGCCGGGCCGACAGTTCTGCGGCGAGGTCCGGGTGGTCGACATCGGCATTCCGGCGGCCGTGCTGGCGGCGATCGGACCGCAGACCCGGGAGAACATGCCGGCGTCGTGGGCGGCGCGATTTCCCTGGCCTCGGGTCGACGGCCACAAATACAGCCGCGGCCATGCCGTCGTCGCCAGCGGCCCCCGGGGCAAGAGCGGCGCGGCGCGGCTGGCCGCCCGGGCGGCGTTGCGGGCCGGCGCCGGCCTGGTCACGGTCCTGGCGCCGGCCTCGGCCATGGCCGAGAACGCCGCGCAGCTTACCGCCGTCATGCTGGCCGAGATCAGGGGGGCGGACGGATTCGCCGCGGCCATCGCCGACCGCCGCCGCAACGCCATCCTGATCGGTCCCGGCAACGGCGTCACGGCGGCGACGCGGCGGCATGTGCTGGCGGCGCTGAAGACGCGCCGGGCCTGCGTCCTGGACGCGGATGCGCTGACGGTCTTCGCGCGGGCGCCCAAGACGCTCTTCAAGGCGGTGCGCGGACCCTGTCTGATGACGCCGCACGAAGGCGAGTTCGGGCGGCTGTTCGATGTCGCGGGCGGCAAGCTGGAACGCGCCCGGGCGGCGGCGCGGGCCAGCGGCGCGGTCGTCCTGCTGAAGGGGCCGGATACCGTCATCGCGGCGCCGGACGGGCGCGCGGCGATCAACACCAACGCGCCACCGACATTGGCGACGGCGGGCGCCGGCGACGTGCTGGCCGGCATCGCGCTGGGACTGCTGGCCCAGGGCATGGGCCCGTTCGACGCGGGCTGTGCCGCGGCCTGGCTGCATGGCGCGGCGGCGAACCATTTCGGCCCCGGCCTGATCGCCGAGGACCTGTGCGAGACGCTGCCGTCGGCGCTGGCGGACCTCCCGCGACCAAAGGTCACGGGCTGATCGGGGACTTGTGCCGGTCCGAACAATCTTAATAAATCGTCCTTAGTGTTCGCGGACCATGAGGCCGTTGATGAGACTGGAGCTGTTTGACCGGACGCTCGGCAGCCTGAAGCGGGCCTTGCGCGGGCGCTCGCAGTCCTGGTCGCTGGCCCCGGACCTGCCGCAGTCCGATTCCGACCTGCTGCGCCAGCGCATCGACGCCTGTCTCGGGGCGCCCGGCGGCGAGGTCTCGGCGCGGGCGCGGGCGGCCGAGCTGGGCCGCGCCTATCTCGCCCTCAATCCCACCGGCCGCGAGCGTTTCCTGCAGATCCTGGCCAACGAATACGGCGTCGTCGACGCGGAGGTCGAGGCCGCGATCACGGCGCGGCGCACGGCGACGGACGATGTCGGCCGGGTCGCCGCCGAGCGCCAGCTTCGCGCCGCCCTGCTGCCGCCGAGCATTCGCCTGCTGCGGCAGTTCAACGGCCTGCCGCAGGGCGTCAAGTTCCTGGTCGACTTGCGGGCCGAGCTGCTGCCGCTGGCGCGGGGAGACGCGGCGCTGAAGGCGCTCGACAACGAGCTGCGCGAGCTGCTCGCCTCCTGGTTCGATATCGGCTTCCTGGCGCTCGAACGCATCACCTGGGAGGCGCCGGCCGCGCTGCTGGAGAAGCTGATCGCCTACGAGGCCGTGCACGAGATCCGCTCCTGGCATGATCTGAAGAACCGCCTGGACTCCGACCGGCGGCTCTACGCTTTCTTTCATCCGAGCATGCCCGACGAGCCGTTGATCTTCGTGCAGGTGGCGCTGGTCAGCGGCATCGCCGACAACGTGCAGGCCCTGCTGGACGAGACGGCGCCGTCGGGCGATCCCGAGGATGCCGACACCGCGATCTTCTATTCGATCTCGAACGCCCAGGCCGGACTGGCCGGCGTCAGCTTCGGCAATTTCCTGATCAAGCGCGTGGCGGACCACCTGTCGCGCAATCTGCCGAACCTGAAGACCTTCTCGACGCTGTCGCCGGTGCCGGGATTCCGCGCCTGGCTCGATCTCCAGCTCGACGGCGGCGAGGGCGAGGCGCTGTTCACGGCGTCGGAGGCGCAGGACCTGAGCCGGATCGCCGACAACCAGCCGCCCGGCCTGGCGCTGCGAACCCTGCTGGCGGCGCCCGGCTGGTACGAGGACGAGGCGGCGGCGGCCGCCCTGAAACCGGTCCTGATGCGGCTGGGCGCGCGCTACCTGCTGGAGGTCAAGCGCGGGGACCTGGCCCACGACCGCGTCGCGCATTTCCATCTGTCGAACGGCGCCCGGCTGGAACGCATCAACTGGCTCGCCGACACGTCGGAGAACGGCCTGAGGCAGTCGGCCGGGCTGATGGTCAACTATCTCTATGACCTGTCGGAGATCGACAAGAACCACGAAGCCTATACCGGCGAGAACAGGATCGCCGCCGCGTCCGCGGTGCGCCGGCTGGCGCGCGACTGAGGCCGTTCGCCGCCGAGGCCGGGGATATCGGTGCCCTCCAGCCGTCATGCTGGCGCAGGCCAGCATCCAGCGGCATCGCAATCTGTTCAAAAACAACAAAAATGGATCCTGGCCTTCGCCAGGATGACAACTTGGGTGGCATCGGCGCGATTTCTTCACGCGCTTGCAGTCCGGTATCCATGGGCATCCGATGGCCAGCGCGGCACGCGCGGTGTCGTCCCCTGGATGCCCGCCTCCGCCGGCATGACGGCTGCGGGGGCGGACGCCGGTATTCGGACGCCCGGCAAGTCATGGTGGCCAAGCCGGGGTTGGTTTCTTGCTAACCTTACGGCCGGGGACATCCCGTGTCTGTGAACAACCTGAATTTGTCGCTCTTTTTCAGGGTTTGTCCGACCGGCATTAACGATTTTTTCAGACCAATTCTTTAGATTTCTCTGCCGTCGGGAAACTCTCGATCGCTGAGGGCAGGAATGTTTTTCAAACGGCGTAGATCCGCCAGCTCGATCGCCGAAGGCGCGCGCTTCGAACGGCTGCGCGAGCACAACATCGTCGAGCAGGCGACCGTGGTCTGGGTCGGCGAGGACCCGTTCGGCATTCCGCATGTCAGGTTCAAGCTGAAGGTGCCGGCCATCGACGACGCCGGCGAGACCCGTATTCTGGCCGTCAACGCCTTCACCGAGCTCTACCGGCCCTGCGGCCTGAGCGCCGCATAGACGGCCCGACCGGCGCCCGCCGGACCGTTTCAAGCAAGCACTCGACCAAGATCCGCCGGCGGCGTGCGCCGGCCGCAAAGCGTGCTAGTATCCGCCCGACTGTTGCGCGTTTCGCGGTCGGGAGCTCCCCATAATGTCGCTCACTTCACTGCCGGTCACCGGCGACGGCATCCAGGTCGCCGAGGACGAACTGGCCTACCTCAATGCGCTGGAGCGCAAGGTGCTGTGGCTCTCGAGCTGGATGATCCACAACGCCAATCACCTGCGCGAAAGCCGGGACGGGGTCAAGGTCGGCGGCCACCAGGCCTCGAGCGCCAGCCTGGCCACGCTGATGACGGCGCTCTATTTCCGTGTCCTGCGTCCCGACGACCGCGTGGCCGTGAAGCCGCACGCCAGTCCGGTGTTCCACGCCATCCAGTACCTGTTCGGCCGGCAGAACCGCGAGCGGCTGGAGCGGTTCCGGGCCATGGGCGGCGCGCAGTCCTATCCGTCGCGCACCAAGGACGCCGACGAGGTCGATTTCTCCACCGGCTCGGTCGGCCTGGGCGTCGCCATGACCGCGTTCGCCAGCCTGGTGCAGGACTATGTCTCGATGAAGGGCCTGATGGGCGAGACGCCGGCGACCGGCCGCATGGTCGCGCTGATGGGCGATGCCGAGCTGGACGAGGGTAATATCTTCGAAGCCCTGATGGAGGGCTGGAAGCACGACGTCCGCAACACCTGGTGGATCGTCGACTACAACCGCCAGAGCCTGGACTCGGTGATCTCGGACCGGCTGTTCGCCCGGGTCGACGACGTCTTCCGCACCACCGGCTGGCGGGTGATCACGCTGAAATACGGCAAGCGGCTGCAGCGCGTGTTCGCGCAGCCCGGCGGCGACGCGCTGCGCCAGTGGATCGACGACTGCCCGAACTCGCTCTATTCGGCGCTGACCTACAAGGGCGGCGCGAGCTGGCGCGAGCATCTGGTGCGCGACCTTGGCGACGTGTCGGGCATGAAGGCGATCCTGGACGCGCATGACGACGACGGGCTGGAGGCGCTGATGACCAACCTGGCCGGCCAGGACATGGAATCGGTGCTGGAGACCTTCGACAATGTCGACGGCGACGAGCCGACCTGTTTCATCGCCTACACGATCAAGGGGCATGGCCTGCCGTTCGCCGGGCACAAGGACAACCATGCCGGGCTGATGAGCCCGGAGCAGATGCGCGCCTTCCAGACCGCCATGCGGGTCCCGGATGGACAGGAGTGGGACCGCTTCGCCGGCCTCGACGTCGACCCCGACGGGTTGCAGGCCTTCATCGACGGGGCGCCGTTCGCGCAGGGCGGGCCGCGCACCAGGGAGGCCGCCCGGATCGCCGTGCCCGACAGCCTGCCGACGCCCGCCGCCGACACCATGTCGACGCAGGAGGCGTTCGGCCGCATCCTGTTCGACCTCGCCGGCGGCGACAGCGCGCTGGCCGACCGTATCGTCACCACCTCGCCGGACGTCACGGTGTCGACCAACCTCGGCGGCTGGGTCAACCGGCGCGGTATCTTCGACCGGCACAAGCGCGAGGACGTGTTCCGGGCCGAGAAGGTGGTCTCGGCCCAGCGCTGGGCGATGAGCCAGGACGGCCAGCATATCGAGCTCGGCATCGCCGAGAACAACCTGTTCATCATGCTGGCGGCACTCGGCCTGGCCGGTCCGCTGTTCGGGACCCGGCTGCTGCCGGTCGGCACGCTCTACGACCCGTTCATCCAGCGGGGCCTCGATGCGCTGAACTATGCCTGCTACCAGGACGCCCGGTTCATGCTGGTGGCGACGCCGTCGGGTATCACGCTGGCGCCCGAGGGCGGGGCGCACCAGTCGATCTCGACGCCGCTGATCGGCATGGGCCAGGACAAGCTGGCCTCGTTCGAGCCGGCCTACGTGGACGAGCTGTCCGAGATCATGCGCTGGGGCTTCGACCACATGCAGGCCGACGACGGCGGCTCGGTCTATCTGCGGCTGTCGACCCGGGCATTGGCGCAGCCGGACCGGCAGATGACGCCGGAACTGAAGGACGAGGTGCTGGCGGGCGCCTATTGGCTGGTGCCGCCCGCGGAAAACGCCGAGCTGGCGATCGTCTATGCCGGCGCCGTCGCGCCCGAGGCCCAGGCGGCGCACGCGGCGGTGTGCGAGGACATTCCCGGTGCCGGCCTGCTGGCCGTGACCTCGCCGGACCTGCTGTTCCAGGAGTGGAGCCATGCCTGGCGCCGGCGGGCCAAGGGCGAGCGCCAGGTGCGCAGCCATATCGGCCGGCTGCTGGACCCGCTGGCCGCCGATGCCGCCCTGGTGACGGTGCTCGACGGCCATCCGGCGACGCTCTCCTGGCTGGGCTCGGCCTCGCGCCGCCGGGTCTTCAGCCTGGGCGTCGACCGCTTCGGCCAGTCCGGCGACGTGCCCGACCTCTACCGCATTCATGGCATCGATACCGAGGCCATCCTGGAGGCCTGCGCGGCGGCCTGTCTGAGCCGTTAGGCAAAGCCGGCTTTAATCGCTTTCTTTGGCGAAAAAAGCTGTGCTATAGAGTGCCGCCCGTTCAGGACGGCGCAGCGGTTCGCGGCGTTTTTGCGGGCGTGGCGGAACTGGTAGACGCGCCAGGTTTAGGTCCTGGTGACGAAAGTCGTGGGGGTTCAAGTCCCTCCGCCCGCACCATTTACTGGCACCGACCACTTCCCGATTACAGTCAACAGAAGGCACCGGATGACACCCATGCAGGTGACGGAAACGCTATCCGAAGGTCTGCGGCGCGAAATGAGCGTCGTCGTCGACGCCAAGGACCTGGACGACAAGCTGACCAGCAAGCTGACCGAGCTGGCGCAGCAAATCCGCATGCCGGGCTTCCGTCCGGGCAAGGTGCCGGTGCCGTTGCTGCGCAAGACCTATGGCCAGCGGGTCATGGGCGAGGTGCTCGAGGAAACGGTGAGCGAGTCGACCAGCAAGGTGCTGGAGGACAAGGAATTGCGGCCGGCGATGCAGCCGAAGATCGAGATCACCAAGTTCGAGGACGGCTCGGACCTGGAATATACGATCGCCGTCGAGCTGATGCCGACCATCGAGCCGATCGATTTCTCCGGCATCAAGCTGGAGCGCCTGGTGGCCGAGGTCGCCGACGATGTCGTCGACGACCGGCTGAAGATGCTGGCCGAGCAGATGAAATCGTTCTCGGATGCCGCCGCGGACCAGGCGGCGGCCGAGGGCGATGCCGTCGTCATCGACTTCAAGGGCACGATCGACGGTGAGGCGTTCGAGGGCGGCGGCGCCAGCGACTTCCAGCTCGAGCTGGGCAGCGGCTCGTTCATCCCGGGCTTCGAGGACCAGCTCGTCGGCCTGAAAGCCGGTGAGAGCAAGACGGTCGCGGTCACCTTTCCCGAGGAGTATGGCAGCGCGGACCTCGCCGGCAAGGCGGCCGAGTTCGCCGTCGACGTCAAGCAGGTCAAGGTGCCGCTGCCGGTGCCGGTGGACGACAGCCTGGCCGAGAAGCTGGGGCTGGAGAACCTGGAGACGCTGCGGACCAGCCTGCGCGACCAGATAAGCCAGGATTATGCCGGGCTCAGCCGGGCGCGGCTGAAGCGCACCCTGCTGGACGCGCTGGACGAGGTCCAGCAGTTCGAGGTGCCGCCTGGCATGGTGGAGGCCGAGTTCGAGGCGATCTGGGGGCAGGTGGTCAAGGACCTGGAGGACCAGGACAAGACCGTCGCCGACCTGGACAAGCCCGAGGAAGAGGCGAAGCAGGAATACGGCAAGATCGCCGAACGCCGGGTGCGTCTCGGCCTGCTGCTGTCGGAAGTCGGCCGGCAGAACAATATCGACGTCAGCCAGGAAGAGCTGACCCGGGCGATCGCCGACCAGGCCCGCCGCTTCCAGGGGCAGGAGCAGCAGGTCTTTGAATATTTCCAGAACAACGCCGAAGCCCAGGCGCAGCTCCGCGCGCCGCTGCTTGAAGACAAGGTCGTTGACTTTATCTTGGAAATGGCCGAGGTCACGGGCCGGACGGTCGACTTGGACGATTTGATGCGTGATCCGGACGACGAGGGGTCGGACGGGCCGGAAGCGGGCACCGACAAGACCTGACCGCCAGCGGCGGCCGTGCCGGACCGCCGCCGCGAACCGCCGCCACGGCACGCGCGAAAGGAAGATGGGCAGATCCGATGAGTAATCCAGACGATTATTACATGAATACGCTGGTGCCGATGGTTGTCGAGCAGACCAACCGCGGCGAGCGCGCCTACGATATCTATTCGCGCCTGCTGAAGGAGCGCATCGTCTTCATCGTCGGACCGGTGCATGACGGCATGGCGAGCCTGGTGTCGGCCCAGCTGCTGTTCCTGGAGGCCGAGAACCCGCGCAAGGATATTTCGCTCTACATCAATTCGCCCGGCGGCATCGTCACCTCGGGGCTGGCGATCTACGACACCATGCAGTACATCCGGCCCGACGTCTCGACGCTCTGCACTGGCCAGGCGGCGTCCATGGGCTCGCTGCTGCTGGCGGCCGGCGCGACGGGCAAGCGCTTTGCCCTGCCGAACGCGCGGATCATGGTGCATCAGCCGTCGGGCGGCTTTCAGGGCCAGGCGACGGATATCGAAATCCATGCCCGTGAGATTCTGGAAATGCGGGCGCGCCTGAACGACATGTATGTCAAACATACCGGTCAGCCGCTGTCGGTGATCGAGGACGCGATGGAGCGCGACAACTTCATGACCGCCGACAGGGCGAAGGAATTCGGCCTGATCGACGACGTGGTGCTGAACCGGCCGGAGGACGATAACGCGGGCGCCGGCGGCCCGGCCAGCGGCAACGACAACGGCTAGCGGGCGCCGGCGGGAAGGGTTAACGAACTTGGTTAACGGAAGCCTCCGTTTAACGAATTATTGAATGGCTGCGGGCTATGCTATTCGTAGTGCTGGCGATCGATTCGGGCTAGGTTCTTGAGATTACGGACGGTAATTTGTCGAGCCACGACATTTCGGTTGTTCGTAAATGGCGCCGGTGAGTAACATGATTAGGGCGTCCGGACGTGTGGGGTGCACATGACCAAGCTGAGTGGCGGCGACTCAAAGAACACGCTGTACTGCTCCTTCTGCGGTAAGAGTCAGCACGAGGTCAGGAAGCTGATTGCCGGCCCGACCGTGTTCATCTGCGATGAATGCGTCGAGCTGTGCATGGATATCATCCGCGAGGAGAACAAGAGCTCGCTGGT
>JANQKO010000047.1 GCA_028281075.1 Alphaproteobacteria bacterium
GGTCCAGGCCGCCGGTGATGTTGATCAGCACGCCATTGGCGCCCTTCATCGAGACCTCGTCCAGCAGCGGATTGGAGATCGCCGCCTCGGCCGCGTCCAGCGCCCGCTTCTCGCCCTCGGCCTCGCCGGTACCCATCATGGCCTTGCCCATCTCGCCCATCACCGTCTTCACGTCGGCGAAGTCGAGGTTGATCAGCCCCGGCATGACCATCAGGTCGGTGATGCCGCGGACGCCCGAATGCAGGACGTCGTCGGCCATGGCGAAAGCGTCGGCGAAGGTGGTCTTCTCGTTCGCGACCCGGAACAGGTTCTGGTTCGGAATGATGATCAGCGTATCGACGTAGTTCTGCAGCTCTTCGATGCCGCCCTCGGCGATCTTCATCCGCGTCGCGCCCTCGAAATGGAAGGGCTTGGTGACGACGCCGACGGTCAGGATACCCTGGTCGCGGCAGGCCTGGGCGATCACCGGGGCGCCGCCGGTGCCGGTGCCGCCGCCCATGCCGGCGGTGATGAACGCCATGTGGGTGCCCGACAGGTGGTCGATGATCTGCTCGATCACCTCCTCGGCCGCGGCCCGGCCGATGTCGGGACGGGCGCCGCAGCCCAGGCCCTCGGTGATGGTCACGCCGAGCTGGATCTTGCGCTCGGCCTGGCTTTGCGCCAGCGCCTGGGCGTCGGTGTTGGTGACAAGGAACTCGACGCCCTCGAGCCCCGAGCTGATCATGTTGTTGACCGCGTTGCCGCCGGCGCCGCCAACGCCGATCACGACAATGCGCGGCTTCAGCTCGGTGGTGGTCGGTGGCGTGAAGGTAATGCTCATATTCGCCTCCTGGCTAAGCCTGAGAATGCTGTTGCTGACTGAAACGTGCCCATCCCGCTGCTTCGTGCTGGTGAAGCATCAGAAGTTCTCCCGTATCCAAGCGCCGATGCGGGCCATGCGCCCGGTCGCCTCAAGCACCGCGGGCTGCGGTGCCTGCTCTGCCTCCTCGGGCTTGCGCATGGCATAGGCCAGGAGACCGGCGCAGCCGGCGAAAGCCGGCCCGCCCGTCGCGTCGGCGAGACCGTGCACACGCAGCGGCCGGCCGATACGAACCTGCTTGTCGAGGACCCGGGCGGCGAGCTCGCGCACGCCGGTCAGCAGGCTGGCGCCGCCGACCAGCACCAGTCGGCGGCCGGCCAGGCGATCGGCGTTGCTCGCCTTCAGGCGGTCGCGCACCAGCTCCAGGGTCTCTTCGATACGGGGTTGAATGATGCCGATCAGCATCGATCGGGGGATCTGTTGAACGCTGTCCTCGCCGGCCTCGCCGATCTGCGGCACCGAGACCATCTCGCGTTCGTCGGCCGGGCCGACGATGGCGCTGCCGTAGAGCGTCTTCATGCGCTCGGCGTCGGCCATCGGCGTGGACAGGCCGCGGGCGATATCGTTGGTGACATGGGCGCCGCCGACGGGCACGACATCGGCATGCACCAGCGCGCCGTCGTAGAACACGGCGATGCTGGTCGTGCCGCCGCCCATGTCGAGCAGCGTGACGCCGAGGTCCTTCTCGTCCTCGACCAGCGTCGACAGCGCCGCGGCATAGGGCGAGACCACGAAGTCGGCGACCTCGAGATGGCAGCGTTCGACCACCACCTTGAGGTTCTGCAGCGGCCCCGTCGAGGCGGCGACGATATGCAGATTGACGCCCAGGCGCGCGCCATACATGCCACGCGGGTCGTGGATGCCGCGGCTGCCGTCGATCGAGTAGCCGGTGGGCACGGCATGGATGACCTGGCGGTCGCCGAGATCGGTCCGGGCCTGCGCCTGGTTCAGGACCCGGCGAATATCGCCGTCGCTGATCTGGTGCCCGGCGATCGCCATCTCGACGCCAACGAGCTGCGAATGCGGCCGGCCGCCGGTCAGGTTGACATAGACCCGATGCACGGTTTCGCCGGCCATGCGCTCGGCCGTGTCGACGGCGGCCCGAATGGCCGTCTCGGCCGTTTCCATGTCGATCACGGCGCCGGCCCGCATGCCGCGCGAGACCTGGTGGCCGATGCCGACGACGCGCGCGCCGCCCGGCTCGGGCCGGGCCACGAAACAGCACACCTTGGTCGACCCGACATCCAGTGCCGCGATCAGTGCGTTACGCCCTACAGGCACGGTCCACACCCCCAATACGAACCAGAATGCATTGGCCCTCTTCACGTGTTCTCGCCGGGGTCGCGCCGTCTGGCGGCGGCCTCGGGCGTCAGGCGGACGACCAGGTGGCCCGGCCGCCGCATGTCGATGATGGCGATGTCGCGGTCGAAAATGCCCTGCTCGGCCTGCAGCTCGGACAGGCGCGACCAGGCCTTGCCGGCGCCGGTCTCGGGCAGGTTGATCTCGATCCCGGTATCCAGCCGGACGTCCCAGCGGCGCCCGCCGACCCGCACCAGCGCCTGCACCTGCCGGAACAGCGTGCCGTCGGCGGCCAGCAGCGCGATGATGTCGGCGGCGTGCCGCGGCGCGTCCTGGCCGACCACGATCGGCAGGTCGCGGAAGCGGCCGAGGCCGTCGCCGGTGATCGGCTCGCCGTCGCGGTCGACCAGCACGAAACGCTTGCCGCGCTGCCACAGCGCCAGCGGCACGCGCTCGCGCAGCCGGACCTCGATCAGGTCCGGCAGCCGGCGCGACACCTCGGCCGACTTGACCCAGTCGAGGCGCAGCAGGCGCTTGCGCGCGCGATCCGGATCGAAGGCGAGGATCGGATCGCCCCGGTCCACGGCCAACGCCCGCAGCAGGTCGCCCTTCGTCGCGTTCACGCGGCCGGTGACATAGACTTCCCGCACGGTCAGGCCCGCCGCCGCGGCGACGCCGCCGAGCCAGGCGTCCATCGCGGCCTGCGCCCGGCCGACATGGCCGGCCTGCCAGGCCCAGTTCGCGGTGGCGATCAGGACCGCGCAGGCAAGGCCGATGCCGCCGGCGGCATAGGTCGCCCGGCGCCAGCGCGCCATCGG
>JANQKO010000348.1 GCA_028281075.1 Alphaproteobacteria bacterium
TGCTGGGAGAGCAAGACCATGCTGTTCTGCGTCTCCGGCGCCGACAGCATCACCCAGTTGCCGCATCAGGGCTTCATCGCCCGCACCCAGCCCAACAGCAAGCTGCAGATCCGCGTCGCCGGCGACTTCATGGTCGGCGAGGGCATGTCGCGGGGCGCCTGGATCGGCCCGCAGACGCCGTTCGCCCAAAGCTCGATCGACATCCTCGGCGAGATCATGACGAAGGCCGGCCACGGCTACGAGAGCCTGATCTACGAGGCCGACAAGACGACCTACCGGTCCGAGGTCGATCAGATCCTGCGCGCGAAGCCCGACTTCCTGATGCTGGGCGGCTATGCCGCGGACAGCACCATCCTGCTGCGCGACCTGTTCCAGGCCGGCTACGAGGGCAAGATCATCGGCCCGGCCTATGCCGTGAACGCGTCGCTGCTGAAGGCGCTGCCCGACGACGTGGTCGAGGGCATCTTCACCTGGGAAGGCTCGCCGGCGGTCGACTCCAGCGCCTATGCCAAGGTCAAGGCGATCCTCGGCGTCGACGAGGTCGATCCGTACTCGGCCCAGACCTACGATCACGCCAGCCTCGCCATCATGGCCATGGCCGCGGCCGGGAACGGTTCCGGCGATGCCATCCGCCAGAGCCTGCGCACGATCAGCCAGGGCGCGGGCGAGACGGTCGACAACGCCGTCGACGGCTTGAAGATCATCGCCGCCGGTGGCGCCGTGAACTATTCCGGCGCCAGCGGGCCGTGCGACTTCGACGAGATCGGCGACATCGTCGGTACCCAGTTCATCTTCAAGAAGATTTCCGGCGGCAAGCCGGGCGTCTACAAGCGCGCCTAGCCGTCTCGTCTTTCGCCGATCCGGCCCCGACGCCGCCGTCCGGCGCGTCGGGGCCGGCGCGGCTTCCGTTCAGGAGATTGGCGCGCCGCCCGTGCTGGACCTTCTGCCACAATTACTGGTGAACGGCATCGTCAGCGGGACGCTGCTCGCCATCCCGGCGATCGGCTTCACCGCCATCTTCGCCGTGCTGCGGTTCCCCAACTTCGCCGTCGCCTCGCACGCGACGATCGGCGCCTTCGCCGGCTATGTCGCGAACGTGCATTTCGGCCTGCCCGCGTTCGTCGCCATCGTCTTCGCCTTCGCGGTCGCCGGCCTCGTCGGCATGGTCACCGACGAGATCGCGCTGAAGCCGTTGCGTGTCCACGGCGCGCTGACCACGGCGATTGCCTCCATCGCGCTGACGCTGGTGCTGGAGAACTGCGTCCGCTTCGCCTTCGGCAACGAGCTGCGCGGCTACGACCTGCCGATCCTGCGCGACTGGCGTTTCGGCGACATCCGCATCGGCCCGCAGCAGGTCGAGAACCTCGGCCTCGCGATCGCCATCATGGTGGCGGTGTTCGCCTTCCTGTCGTTTTCCCGCATGGGCAAGGCCATGCGCGCGGTCGCCGACAACCCGCTGCTCGCCGACCTGAAGGGCATCAACGCCGAGAAGGTCGGCCGCCTGACGGCCTTCTTCGGCATGGGGCTGGTCGGCGTCGGCGGCATGCTGCTGGGCCTCGGCACCTCGATCGACCCGCTGACCGGCTTCCGCTTCATCCTCGCGATCTTCGCGGCCGCGGTCGTCGGCGGTCTTGGCAGCATCCCCGGCGCGGTAATCGGCGCCATGGTCGTCGGCATCGGCGAGGAGCTGTCGCTGATCGTGTTGAGCCCGACCTACAAGAGCGCGGTCGGCTTCATCGCCATCGTGCTGGTGCTGACGCTCCGGCCGCGCGGCATCCTCGGCGAACGGGCGCACTGACTCCATGGAAAGCTACCTCATTTCCATCGTCACCTTCGCCGGCATCTACGCGCTGCTGACGCTGGGGCTCAATGTCATCTGGGGCATGACCGGCCTGATCAACCTCGGTCTCGCCGGCTTCTTCGCCTTCGGCGCCTATGCCTCGGCGCTGGTGACGACGACGGGCGACATGCCGATCCTGGTCGGCGTGCTGGTCGCCATCCTCGCCACCGCCGCCGCCGGCGTGCTGATGACGCTGGTGACCATGCGGCTGCGCGGCGATTATCTCGCCATCGTCACGCTCGGCTTTTCCGAGCTGATCCGGCTCGTCGCCTCGAACGAGATCTGGCTGACGAATGGCACCGACGGCATCTCCGGCATCCCCGGCCCCTGGCGCGGCGAGCTCGGCCCGGCCGGCTTCAACATGCTGTTCTGCGTGCTGACGCTGCTGACGGTGGCGCTGGTCTACGTCTTTGTGCAGCGGCTACGGCACAGTCCCTACGGCCGCATGCTGCGCGCCATCCGCGACGACGAGCTCGCCACCGCCGTCGCCGGCAAGTCCACGCGCGTCGTCAAGATCCAGGCCTTCGCCATCGGCGCCGGCGTGCTCGGGTTGGCCGGCGCGTTTTACGGCCACTACACCAGCTATATCGCGCCCGACATCTTCCGGCCGCTGATCACCATCTACATCTTCCTCGCGCTGACGGCGGGCGGCACCGGCAACAATCTCGGCGCCGTGGTCGGCGCGTTCCTGGTCATGGCCGTGCTGGAAGGCACGCGGTTTCTGGAAGACCTGGTGCCCGGCCTCGCCGGCGTGCAGTACGCGGCGTTGCGCGAGATCGCGATCGGCGTGATCCTGATCGTCGTCATGCATGTCCGGCCCACCGGCCTGATCCCCGAGCGGCCGCCGGTCATCGACATCCATCGCAAATCCACCGGCTAGGGAAGGGACAGCCATGCACCGGAACCACGATCCCGCCACCGTCCTGGCCGCGCTCGGCCGCTGCGCCGCGGCCATGGCGGTACCGGGCCAGCCCGAGCCGCTGTTCCGCGGCCTGGAGACCGAGCTCGGGGCGGTGATCGGTCACAAGCTGTTCACCATCATGGTGCTGGACTACGAGCGCGGCGTGGCCCAGCGCCTCTACACCAGCGCGCCCGAGGCCTATCCGGTGCAGGGCCGCAAGCCGCTGCGCGACCTCACGGACTGGGGCCGGCACGTCATCGAAGAGAAGCAGGCCTTCATGGGCCCGACCCGCGAGGTCATCCGCCGGACCTTCGCCGATCACGAGACCATCGAGGCGCTCGGCTGCGGCTCCATCATCAACCTGCCGGTCCGCTACGACGACAGGGTGCTGGGCGCGGTCAACATCCTGCACGAGGAGAATTATTTCACCGACGCCGATATCGAGGTCGGCATGCCCTTCGCCCAGCTCGCCGCCACCGCCTGCCGGGACTGGGCCGCGGCGCTTTCGGACTGAAGCGGGGGGCGTTCGAGCGAAATCAGATGCCGTCGGTAGCTGATATCGCATGCTTCGAGACGCGGCTTCGCCGCTCCTCAGCATGAGGTAAGGCATTGATATAAAACGAAAACCTCATCCTGAGAGCCTGTGAAAGAATCGCACCGCAGCCACCCAGGTTGTCATCCTGGCGGAGCCTGCCCCGGCGCAGGCCGGGGGCCAGGATCCACG
>JANQKO010000081.1 GCA_028281075.1 Alphaproteobacteria bacterium
CCGGTCAACTCGCGCTTCCTGCACGACGGGCGCAGCGGCGTGGACAAGTACCAGACGGACTTCCTCTACGGCGGCATCAACCTGCCGGCGGGGGCGCAGGGCGCGGTCACGGGCCACCTCTTCGCCGGCGCCAAGGAGGTCCTGCTACTCGACGAATACGAGACCGAGATGGGTTTCGCGCGCTTCGACCTGGCGGTCGATTTCGGCTGGTTCTACTTCCTGACCAAGCCGCTGTTCTACGCCCTGCACTACTTCGCCGAGCAGCTCATGCCGCAGGCCGCGGCCCAGCTCCCGGCCGTCACCGCCGGCGCCGACCTGCTCTACGCCATCCCGCCCGAGCGGCTGTCGGCATAGGGGGCATGTCTCGAAAGGTCGGCCATCACGCGCCGACGGCCGCCCGCACCTGTTTGACGTTAACGTAAACGTCAAGTAGAACCTGTATATGCCTGTCGACCGCCGCCGGGGCCTCGCGCGCCCGCGCGGCGTTTCCATGTCCGTGACCTGCGGGAGCCTCGCCCAGTGGCCGATCAACTGCGTTATCCCTTCGACCGCGTGCCGGAACCGGCCGAGACCATCGAGGTCGCGCCGGGCGTGCTCTGGCTGCGCATGCCGCTGGAACTGACGGGGCTCAGTCACATCAATCTCTGGCTGCTGGACGACGGCGACGGCTGGACCATCGTCGATACCGGCATGAACACCGACGGGATCCGCGACCTGTGGGGCAAGGTGCTGGACCGGTATCTTGGCGGCCGGCCGGTGACCCGCGTGATCTGCACGCATTTCCACCCCGACCATATGGGCCTGGCCGGCTGGCTCTGCGACCGCTGGCGGGCGCCGCTCTGGGCGACGCGGCGCGAATGGCTGTTCGGCCGCATGCTCTATCTCGACGCGGCCGAGGTGGCGCCGGAATTTTTCCTCGACCATTTCCGCCGCCTGGGCTTCAAGCCGGACGCCGTCGAGAAGCTGCGGACGGGCGGCTACAACCACTACCGCCAGTCGGTCTGGGAAATCCCGGGCGCGCACCGGCGCGTCGTCGATGCCGAGGTGATCGAGATCGGCGGCCGGGGCTGGCGGGTGATCGTCGGCCATGGCCACGCGCCGGAACATGCCTGCCTCTATTGTGGCGAGCTCGGCGTGCTGATCTCGGGCGACCAGGTCCTGCCCAAGATCACGCCGCATATCGGCGTCTATCCGTCCGAGCCCGACGCCAACCCACTGGAGGAATATCTCGACAGCCTGGCGCATTACCGGCACCTGCCGGCCGACACCCTGGTGCTGCCGGCCCATAACGAGCCGTTTCATGGCCTGCCGGCGCGGCTCGACTATCTGCAGACGCACCATGACGAGCGCCTGGCCGCCCTGGAGGCGGCGCTGGGCGAGCCGACGCGGGTGCTGTCGACCCTGAAGGTGCTGTTCCGGCGCCGGCTGAAGCCGTTCGAGGCGTTTCTGGGCGTCGGCGAAGCGCTGGCCCACCTGCACTGCCTGATCGGCCGCGGCCGCGTCGAGCGCGGCCTGGACGCGGATGGGGTCTATGTCTACCGGCGGACGCAGGCCGCCGCCGACGCCGCCTGACCGACACGAAGCTGGACAAGGGAAGCCGTCAATGAACGATACCGCGCTGCTGGACGTCGCCGGGGGCGTCGCCACCATCACGCTGAACCGGCCGAAGGCGCTGAACGCGCTCAACGCCGAGATGAAGGAAGCGCTCCTGGAGATCAACACCCGGGTCGAGTTCGATCCCGAGATCCGCTGCGTCGTCGTCAAGGGCGCGGGCGCGCACTTCATGGCCGGCGGCGACGTCAAGGGCTTCTATGCCGACCGCGACAACAGCCTGCATCAGAAGCGGCGGCGGTTCCTGGAAGGCATCAACGCGATGCACCCGATCATGTTCGCGTTCCGGCGCATGCCGAAGCCGGTGATCGCCTCGGTGCAGGGCTATGCCGCGGGCTTCGGCATGAGCCTCGCGCTGGGCTGTGACTTGGTGATCTGTTCCGACGACGCCAAGTTCGCCATGGCCTATGTGCGCATCGGCACCAGCCCGGACGGCACCGGCACCTACTTCCTGCCGCGCATCGTCGGCGTCAAGAAGGCGATGGAGTTCGCCATGCTGGGCGACGATGTCGACGCGGCGACGGCCGCCCGGCACGGCATGGTGAATTTCGTCGTGCCGCGCGACCGGCTCGAGGCCGAGACCGCCGGTCTCGCCGACCGGCTGGCCAACGGGCCGACGCACGCGCTCGGCAACGTCAAGAAGCTGATCCACGGCTCGCTCGACCGCGAGTACGAGGCGCAACTGCAGCTCGAGGCCGAATGTTTCGCCTCGAACGTCGAGACCGAGGACTTCCGCGAGGGCGTGTCCGCGTTCGCCGAGAAGCGCAAGCCTGAATTCAAGGGCCGCTAGCGCGCGCCTTTCGTCGTCACCGGGCTTGATCCGGTGGGCCGGACGAAAGGATGGGCTCACCATAAAGACGCAAAGACACCAGGGGGCGGGCAATCCGGCCACCGCGCCGGCGGTGTGCTCTTGGTGCCTTGGCGTCTTGGCGGTGACATCCGACGCCGTTCCGCCGGGCTGATCGAAACCGACGGCGATCACGATCGGATTGCCGTCATCTGTGTGTCGTCGGCCAAATCAGTGCTATATCGGGTTCAAGCGAACCCGTGGGGCATGTGCGCGGTTCGCGTGCAAGGGGAGGCGAACGAATGGCGGACTATCCCTGGCTGACGAACTACGCGCCGGGCGTCGACTGGCACGCCGAGATCGAAAAGCGGCCGATGCCGACGCTGATGGACGAGTCCGTCGCCCGCTTCGGCGGCCGTCCCTGCGTCGACTTCCTGGACCGGAAGTTCACCTATCAGCAGATCGGCCGGATGATCGACCGCGCCGCCCGGGGCTTCCAGGGCCTGGGCGTCACCAAGGGCATCAAGGTCGGCCTGTTCCTGCCGAACTGTCCGCAGTTCATCGTCGCCTATTACGGCGTGCTGAAGGCCGGCGGCACGGTGGTCAATTTCAGCCCGCTCTATTCGGAAGAGCAGTTGCTGCACCAGATCGAGGACAGCCATACCGACATCATGGTGACGCTGCACCTGACGGCGCTCTATCCGAAGATGGCGGCCATGCTGCGGGAGAGCCGGCTGCGGACGCTGGTCGTCGGCACGCTGCCCGAGGTGCTGCCGTTCCCGAAGAACCTGCTGTTTCCGGTCTTCAAGCGCGGCGAGATCGCCAGGGTGCCGAACGACGCCAAGCATGTCTCGTTCCAGGAACTGATGAACAACGAGGGCGACGTGGCGCCGGTCGATTTCGACGTCGACGAGGACGTCGCCGTCCTGCAATACACCGGCGGCACCACCGGCGTCTCCAAGGGGGCCATGCTGACGCACGGCAACCTGTCGGCGAACGTCTGCCAGGCGCGGCTGTGGTTTCCCGGTGCCAGGCCGGGCGAAGAGAAGATGATGGGCGTGCTGCCGTTCTTCCACGTCTTCGCCATGACCGTGGTGATGAACTACACCCTGCATATCGGCGGCGAGATCATCATGCATCCGCGCTTCGTGCTGGAAGACGTGATGAAGGCGATCCCGCGCAAGAAGCCGACCATGATGCCGGGCGTGCCGACCATGTACACGGCGATCTCCGGCCATCCGGCGGCGACCACGACCGACATGTCGTCGATCCATTCCTGCATGTCGGGCGGCGCGCCGCTGCCGGTCGAGGTCAAGCAGCGCTTCGAGCAGATGACCGGGGCCAAGGTGTTCGAGGGTTACGGCCTGACCGAGACCTCGCCGGTGGCCAGCTCGAACCCGCTGAACGGCGTCAACAAGCCGGGCTCCATCGGCCAGCCCTCGCCGGGCACCGTCATCAGCATCTACGACCGGGACGATCCGGACCGGGAGATGCCGCTGGGCGAGGCCGGCGAGATCTGCATCCAGGGGCCGCAGGTGATGAAGGGCTATTGGGGCCGCGAGGCGGAGACGGCCAAGGCCATGCATGGCGGCCGGCTGCATACCGGCGACGTCGGCTATATGGACGAGGACGGCTATACCTTCATCATCGACCGCATGAAGGACCTGGTGCTGGTCGGCGGCTTCAACGTCTTTCCCCGCCATGTCGAGGAGGCGATCTACGAGCATCCGGCCGTCGACGAGGTGACGGTGATCGGCATTCCCGACGACTATACCGGCCAGGCGGTCAAGGCCTTCGTCAAGCTGAAGGCGGCCGAGGACATCGACGAGGAGAAGCTGAAGGCGTTCCTGGCCAGCAAGGTGGGCAAGCACGAGCTGCCGAAACGGATCGAGTTCCGCGACGAGCTGCCGAAGACCATGATCGGCAAGCTGTCGAAGAAGGAACTGGTGGCCGAGGAGATGGAAAAGTACGAGGCGGCGAAAGGCGCGGCGGAGTAGCGCGCCTGGGGCCGGAAACCGTTCGCGCACGCGGGCAGGCAAGGCCTTGATATCAAAGAAGAACCTCATCCTGAGAGCCTGTGAAGAAATTGTGCCGATGCCCCCCAGGTTGTCATCCTGGCGGAGGCCAGGATCCATTTTGTTGTTTTTCAACAGGTTGTGATGCCGCTGGATGCTGGCCTGCGCCAGCATGACGGCTTCGTTTGGGTCGCGAGTAATTCGTTCACACGCTCTGAGGAGGGCCGTCGACCCGTCACGAAGGCCTCATCCTGAGGTGCGGAGCGAAGCGGAGCCTCGAAGGATCGGCCATCGGTCTCCGAACACGGCGGACCCCCCGGCCATCACGCCGTTTCACAAGGGATTGATCGCGCCTTTGCCCGCCGCCCGGCGCGCCTACCTCTATACCCGACCGCCACGCGCGGTCATGGACCTCGCAAGCAGCGGAAAGGGGCCGCCCATGTCACCGATCATCGTCAGCCGGCATCGCTCGATCCTTGCCGCCTTCGCCATCGTCGTCGCCGTCATCGTCGCGGCGTTTCCGGCGCTCGCCGTCTCGCCGGTCAACACCAACGGCGGCGAGGCCGCCATCAGCGGCTATGACCCGGTGGCCTATTTCACCGCCGGCAAGCCGGTCAAGGGCTCGGACCGGTTCACCGCGACCTGGAACGGCACGACCTTCCGCTTCGCCAGCGCCGAGAACCGCGACAGGTTCCAGGCCGCGCCCGAGACCTACGCGCCGCAGTACGGCGGCTATTGCGCCTGGGCGGTCAGCCAGGGCTACACCGCGACCATCGATCCGAGTGCCTGGAAGGTCGTCGACGGCAAGCTGTACCTCAACTATTCCAAGGGCATTCAGCGCCGCTGGGAGCGCGACCAGGCGAACCTGATCGTCGCCGCCGACAGGCACTGGCCCGGTATCGTCGGCGAATAGCCGCAATACCTCAGGCAGCCGGCAGGGCGGGTTCCCGGATCGGGGCCCGCCCTTCCTGCTGTCCGAACCGGCGCATTGCCCGCAGCACCGCCACGACCGGCCGGACGGCCAGCGTCAGCAGGCCCCGACCGCCGGCGGGCGCCCCAACGATCATGACCCCGGCTTCGAGATCGGCCCCGGTGGCGTAGTCGAGGCCCGGAAAGATCCGTTGCATTATTAACTCCATTTTAACCCGCCGGACATCGCCGGCGTGTTGCGATTCGCTTGGGGTCATCCCCGTTGCGCAGGGGAGATAAGGGTTTCAAGGGGAGGCGACAAACGATGGTTTTTCATGATATGGATTAGCCAGAGTTATGCATGGAGCTGACGATGGCGTCCCATCTGCCGCCGCTCAACGCGCTCAGGGGCTTCGAGGCCGCGGCCCGGCACCTGAGCTTTACCCACGCGGCCAGCGAGCTGAACGTGACCCAGGCCGCGGTCAGCCACCAGGTGAAGGCGCTGGAACAGGACCTCGGCGTGCAGCTATTCCGGCGCCTGACCCGCAAGCTGGCGCTGACCGAGGAGGGCCGCGTGCTGGCGACGGCGGTGACGGATGCCTTCGCCCGCATCGGCGAAACGGCGCAGTATCTGCGCAGCGACAGCCGGCAGTCGGTGCTGACGGTCAGCCTGACCCAGTCGATCGGGGTGAAGTGGCTCGGCGCCCGGCTCGGCCGGTTCTGGCAACGATATCCCGAGATCGAACTGCGGCTGCACCATTCCTGGCATCTCGTCGATTTCGACCGCGAGGACGTCGACATGGCGATCCGCTGGGGCGTCGGCGACTGGCCCGGCCTGACGTCGCATCTGCTGAAGAGCGCCGACGTGACGCCGCTGTTCAGCCCGAAGCTGCTGTCCGGCGACAGGCCGATCCGGTCGCCCGCCGACCTGCGTCACCATACCCTGCTGCACGATGCCGGCTACGACGACTGGCCGCGCTGGCTGGCGGCGGCCGGCGCGTCGGAAGTCGACGCCGATCGCGGCCCGACCTTCGATTCCCACAACGTCCTGCTCGAGGCGGCGATCGCCGGCCATGGCGTCGCGCTCGGCTCGACCATGCTGCTGGCTGACGACATTGCCGCCGGCCGGCTGGTGGCGCCGTTCGATCTCAACGTCCAGCTCGACGCGGCCTATCACATCGTCTATCCGCCCCGCGTCGCCGACCTGCCCAAGGTCGTCGCCTTCCGGGATTTCCTGCTGGAAGAAGCCGCCCGCGACGAAGCCGCCCGCGAACAGGCCCTGGCGGGCTGAAGCGGGGCTCGCCCGCCGGCGTCCCGGTCATGTCACCGGCTTTCCGCGGCGGACGCATTCGGTCGCTACCTCGAATAATCCGCCAAGACCCTTTTCCAATCGAGGTCGTCGCCTTGCTGCTGGATATACTTGTCCCGCAGCAAGGCAAGCTCGAATGGCCCGATCGTGACCTCCAGGTGCTCGCCGCCTCTCGCTTTCGTTCTCGGATCGCGCGCCCAATCGAAGAACGTTTCAAAACGACCGATGATCTCCCGCGCCTCGTGTTCCGCAGACGGTCCCGAGGCCAGCGTCATGACGCCCAGCAACACGCTGTAGTGACGTTTGTTGTCGCCGGTCCGCGCGGGCCAGCGGTCCAGAAGGTCCACGGACCGCGCCAGGTCATTTCCGATCAACGACAGGTGTATGCCGGCGATCCAGCCATAGTTCTTTTGTTCGTTGCGATCCGTCGGATCGTCGTGTTTCAGAAGGTAGGTTTCGAACTCCCTGGACGCGCGGAGCAGCGCGTCCGTGTCGAGCACATCTCCCAGGAGCGAACGCGCGTAGGCTCTGGTGCGTCGGCAGGTGGCGCTGTTCGCCGGATATCTCAAGTCGCATCCGGGTGAGGTGAGCTTGTCCTCGTCAAAGATGCGATCGATAATCTCAATGCTTCTCGCGAGGTATCGGCGCGCCAGATCCCAATTGTCGCTTCCCGCCAATATCCTGATGGCGCTATTGAATTCGAACTGGGCGGTGCCGTCGGGAAAGGAATTGGCGGCCCAATCCCGCCATGGGTGATCTTCTTCTATCAGCGCGTTCAGATCCGTCAACGACGTCTTGTAGAGGCGCGTCCAGTGCTTCTTGATGCCCGATTTCCTGCTAAAGAACATGACACCCCTTCTTGTTCCGCCATCGCGGCGGTGCCTTGTCAGGCCGCGGCCCGTTCAACCGTATCCAGAATATTCTTGAACGCGATTGCCGCGCGACGCAGTCGCTTCCGGCTTGTCAGCGGCGTCAGCATCGAACCGGGCGTCAGGCGATGACCGTTGCCGACGGCAATATAGAGTTGGTTTCCGACAAGCCCGATCGCCAGCGCGTGTGGTCGGTAGGCGCGGTGCAGCTTGTCCGCCAGCGGCGCCAGCAGCGTGGCGGCTGACCGGCCGCTGTCGGGCCGCGCCGACCAGACTTGAAACCCGCGGTCCAGTTCGGCGGGCAGGTCCTTGACGGCACGCGCGCCCTCGAAAGGGCGCCGTCGGCCGGAGAACAATCCGCGCCGTTTGATCAGGACGAGGGGTGCGTCGGTGCCTCCACGCCGGGTAAGGCGAATGAGCTGACCGGTAAAGACGGCTCTGCCGCCCCTTCTGCTGGCGCGTCTTTTCGACAGAAACGCCTCGCTCGCGGCGAACGCGGTGTTCGCCCATTCGCCTTCGATCACGTCGCCACATTCCATGACGTTATAGGCTGGAACGAGGCCGTACTTCCTGAACGTTTCCATACCGCGCGGCCGCCTCAGATCGCTGCGGTGCCGCAGCTTCAAGAATTTCGCGATGCCGCCCAGCAGGATGTCGTTCGCGTCCCCATAATCGTGCTCCATTCGCCAGTTGAGCGCGAAAACGGCGCCCATCAGCGCGATGAACATGATGCAAAGGGCGCCGGCGACCGAATGGAGCAGGGTTGCGACGGCGCCGCCGGCCAGGATTGCCGAAAGGACCGCCGTGCCGACGATCGCCGTGCAATCACGCGCGAGCTTGCGCCGTCGCGGCTCCAGCGCGGCGAGCTTCGGCTTCAGATCGGCGGCGTAGAACGCCTCGAATCCCGAAAACGCCGGACCGATTTGATCGAGGAAAGCGGCCATGCCGCGAATGATCGCAGATCGCTTTTTGGGAGACGTTAACGGCTGCCACGGCCATGCCGCGTCCGCCGCGTTCTCCGCCGCCGCCGCAGGTCGAGCGTCAGGCCGATCGCGGCCATGAAAACCAGGCTGAACGCCACGGCGACGGACACGATGATGTTCTGCGCCGCGCGCCCGAGCGGAAACAGGAAATTCCATTTGTGGAGATAGGAAAAGCTCCATTGCTCCGGCTTGGCATGGTTCGGCGTGCGGTCGGCGAGAACGCCGCTCGTGGTGTCGACGAAGATCGTCGCGTTGACCGGCGCGCCATAGTCCAGCCGCCAGACGGGCAGGCGTTTGTTGCGGAAGTCGTATTGCGGCCCGAACCGGGTGACGAGCTCGGCGCTCACGATGGCGTCCCGCGCGGCGCCGGTGAACCGCTCGCCCAGTTGCAGCGCGATTTCCCGGTCGCCGTCCGCGAACGGCGCGCCCGTCGACGCGTCGATATAGAGCGCCGGGCCGGTGCGTTCGACGCCGTCGAAGCGGGCGTTGCGGATCTCCGACGGCGTTTCGGGGCCGCCGCGGCGCGGCGGCGCCAGTCCCAGCCGGTAAAGCAGCCGCCCGTTCGCGTCTTCGATGATGGAGACGGTCGACACGTCGAGCCCGGCGCTCAGGTCCGCCCATTGCGCGTGAATCGGAAACCGCGCGCCGGCCAGCGAGATCGGCGGCGACAGGGCGAGGTTCCTCGTCGGCGGCGTCGCCGCGTACTGAACCAGGTGAAACAGTCCGCTCGACGTGAACATCAGCAGCGGCAGGGCCGCCGCGTAGCCGGCGATGCGGTGCCATCCGCGGATGCCTGGCGCGCGCGCTTTGCGGCGGATGAGCACGATCATCGCCACGCCGGTCACCGCCAGCGCCAGCAGCGACCCGATGAAAAGCGCCATCAGGACCACGCGGGCCCAGTCGGCCTCGGCCGGGAACCAGCTCCAGGTGTGAAACCAGCGAAAGCCGGTTTGCAGGATCGTCTTGAAGCGGTTGTCGAGGCCCGCCGCCGCGTTGGTTTCCGTGTAGATATGGATGGACAGGTCGTCCGGCCGGTCGAACGTGACCTTGTAGACCGGCAGCAGGCGGTTGACCCACGGATAGCCCGGCGTGAAATCGTCGATCCTTTCGACGGCGCGCACCGGCGCGGTCTCGCGTGTGTAGTGGCGCGCCAGGAACACGGCATGCGCCGCGTCGTGATCCGGCAGCTCGGCGCCATCGGCGAGGCGGAAATAGCGCCGCGGCGCGTTGGGGTCTTCGGTGACCTGCAGCAGGCTTTCGGTCTCGCCGGTGACGATGCGAATGGCCGCGGCTTCGGCGATTCCCGCCTCGGCCAGGGTTTCGTGGATCGGCCGGGCGCCCGCGAGATCGATCGCCCGCGACGGCGGGAAAAACACCGCCTGCTGGGGTCCCCAGGTCGCCATGATCGGATGCAGCAGGCCGGAGCCGCCCCAGAGCAGCAGCCCGATCCCGCCGAGGATGGCGAGCAGGCGATGCAGCTTGATGGACAGGATGCGCATGGTTCTCTCCGTTCGCGGTCGGGTTAAAACGTGACGGAGAGGCCGGCGAAGACGGCGCGGCCCTGTCCCGGCGTGAACACCCGGGCGTTCTCGATCGACTGGTTCGCGACGGTCGACACGTTGGAGATGTAGACCTCGTCGGTCAGGTTCTCGGCCGAGACGAACAGGCGGATGTTTTCGGCGACGTCGTAGCCGGCCGTGACGCCGATGAGCTCATAGCCCGGCACCTGCACCGTATTGGCGAAGTCGGCGAACGGCCCTTCCGGAATCCAGCGGAAATTGACGGCGGCGTACCAGCGGTCCGTTTCCAGGCGCAGTTCCGAGACGTAGACATGCTCGGGCACGCCCGCGAGACGGTTGCCGTCGAAGGCGAAGGCCTGGCCGTTCAGGTCCTGGGGATCGCTCGTGAAGAAGAAGTCGTTATAGGTATAGATCTGCCGCCAGATCAGCGCGCCGCCCTTCGCCTTCAAGGCCGCCGGCGTCAGAAACAGGTCGAGGCCGAGCTCGACGCCCTGGTGCACGGTTCTGTCGGCGTTGAAGGTGGCCGACACGAAGCCGCCGAAGCTGGGCTGGGCCAGATCGATGAACTCGTTCCTGATCCAGCTTCGGTAGAGCGAAATGTCCCAGGCGATCCAGTCGCGCTGGCCGCGGGTGCCGGCTTCGACCGTCCAGGCCGTCTGCGCGTCGAGCGGTGTGAAGTCGAGAATGCCGCCGGACGTGAGGTCGGCGATGCCCGCCGGCTCGAAGCCGCGATTGACGTTGATGAAGAGCTGCGCCGTGTCGTCGACGTCCCAGAGCAGGCCGAAACGCGGATTGATCCGCGATTCGGTGACCTCGCCGTCGACGGCGTTGAGCACGTTCCCGCTTTCGCGGAGGGTGTCGAGATACTGCACGCCGACCATGGCCGTCAGGTCATTGGCCAGCGGAATGTCGGCCTGCCCGTAGACCAGCAGGTTCCGTGCGTCCTGGTCGCTGCGGCTGGTCAGGTCGCCGCGCGCGCCGAATTCGTTCTCGAAGCGGCGCGCGTCGTTGTCGGACGCGGCGATCTCCGCGCCGACCGCCCAGTCGACCGTGCGTCCCGCCAGATCGTCATAGCCGGCGAGGCGGAGGAAGCCGCCGATCTCGTGTTCTTCCTGCGCGATGACGCCGGCGAAGCGGGTGATCGCATGATCGAGATCGCGGTAGGCATACCAGGCGCCCGCCTCCAGCGAGGTGTCGGCCAGTGGCACGACCGTTTTGTTGGAAATGCGGAACACATCCAGGTTGCGGTCCCAGTCGTCGGCTTCCGGACCCGGGTCCAGCACCGTCACCGGCCCGCCCGGAAAGAAGGGACCGATCGTGACCGGACGGCCCGCCGCGGTGGGATTGGCCAGCGCGTCGTCCAGTGACAGGCTGCCGGCCAGCTCGAAATTGTCGCTGAGCGCCGTCAGGTAGACCCGCGTTTCGGCGCCGTTGCCGAAGGTCCGGCCGATATTGGCGTGGCCATAGGCGCTGCGCACGTCGCTATGGTCGCGGTAACCGTCCGCGCGCAGGCCCGTGACGCCGCCATAGAAGTCCCATTCGTCGTCGGCGTGCGCGGCGCTGGCGCTGGCGCGCGCTGTGCCGAAGCTGCCGCCTTCGGCGCGGAAGGTGAAGGTTTCGTCTCGCGTGCGGCCCGTCGGCGACACGATGTTGATGGCGCCGCCCAGCGACGCCGCGCCGTGGCGCAGGCCGTTCGCGCCCTTGAAGACCTCGATATAGTCGATGGTCAGCGGATCGATTTCCTGGAACTCGGTACTGCCGCTCGCCCGCGAGATCGGCACGCCGTCCCGGCGGACGCTGATCCCGCGCCGTTCGAAGGTGGAGTTGAGGCCCGATCCCCGAATGGAGATCCGGGTCTCGCGCTGGGCCGAGGTGTCGGCGTAGACACCGGGCGTGAAGACCAGCGTGTCGCCGATGCTCTGGGCGAAATCGTCCAGAAAGACATCGGCCTCGACAAAGCCGATGCCGCCGGGCACGCGCTCCAGGGTCTCGCGGGCGTCGGCCGCGCCTGGCGCGGTCAGCGACGGCCGTTCTCCGGGCACGGTGATTTCATCCAGGATGATCCGTTGACCCACGCCCTGGGCAAGGGCGCAGACGGGCACATGGAGCGTCGCGGCGCCCGCGAGCGCGCGGGCGGCGAACAAGGCAGCTTTGGTATTCATGGCGGAACGGGTCTCTCTCTTCAGGTCACGCACGACCACGCGCGGCGGCGCGATGCGCGACGCAAACGGCAAAGGCGGTGAAGCGGTTTAGAGAGAGGTCGCGGGCGGCGCGCGCAGGCCGAGCGGCGGCCCTTGCGGCTGGTGCACGAAGGCCGTTTCGAACGGCCGTGCGCTGACGTCCAGGGGGACGAGCGTGATGACCGGGGTCGGATGGCAATCCGGCAGGGGCAGCCCATGGACGAGAACGCAGAACGGACAATGCGCCGTGCCGCTCTCGTCGTCTGGCTGCTGGCCGAGAAGGTCCGCCAGCAGTGCCTCGGCTTCGGCGACCGCCGCCGGCGACAGCGTTCCCGGGGGCGCGCAGAGGAAGCCGGCGACGTCGGGGCCTGGACGTGACGCCAGCCCGGCCGGCGCCGTCAGTTGCGCCAGAAGCGCAAGCGCCGCCAGGTAGCGTCCAAAAACCCGAAAAAGAAACTTACGCCTGTTCAACCCCGCCTCCAGCCGCGACATCTGAACATGGCAGCCCTGGCGGGTGTCAACCGGATCATATGACACTTATTGTCGCATGGCGCGTCGAAGAGAGAGGGCGCGCTTCGCCGTCCCATTCGGTCATACCGGCCCGCGCCGGTATCACCGTCGTCCGCCGTCCAATCATCACGCCGCCTGCCCGAACCCGCCGGATGCCCTCCCGCGCTAGCCGGCGGGCCGGGCCAGTGTCTTGCGCAACTCGTATTTCAGGACCTTGCCCATGACGTTGCGAGGCAGCTCGGTCATGAAGACGACGTCGCGGGGGTGCTTGTAGCGGGCCAGGCGGTCGTGGAACAGCGCCCTGACGTCGTCCGGCGTCAGGTCGGCGCCGTCGCGCGGCACGACGCAGGCGACGGCGACCTCGCCCCAGGTCGCGTCGGCGCGGCCGACGACGGCGAACTCGGCGATCCCGGCGCAGTCGGCCAGCACGTTCTCCAGCTCGGCCGGATAGATGTTCTCGCCGCCCGAGATCACCACGTCCTTCTTGCGATCGTCGACATAATAGTAGCCGTCGGCGTCCCGGTGGCCGACATCGCCGGTATGGAACCAGCCGTCGCTGAACGCGGCCTCGGTGGCGGCGGGGTCGTTCCAGTAGTGGCTGAGCAGGTTCGGGCCGCGCAGCAGGATCTCGCCGGTCGCGCCCGCGGGCACGTCGTTGCCGGCATCGTCGGCGATGCGGGCGTCGCAATGCATGGCCGGCTTGCCGCAGGAGCCGATCCGGGCGGCGGCGTCCGCCTCGGGCAGGCAGATCGCCACGGGGCCGCTCTCGGTCAGGCCGTAGACCTGGGTCACGGGAACATCGCGGTCGAGCCAGGCGCGGATCAGCGCCTCGGGCACGGTCGACGAGCCGGTGCCGACCAGGCGCAGGCTCGTGAGGTCCGTCGCCGCCCAGGCGGGATGGCCGATCAGCGCCTGGATCACGGCCGGCACGCTCAGGAACAGCGTCGGCCGGTCGTCGTCGATGGCGGCCAGCGTGGCGCCGGGGTCGAAACGGCGGTGGATCGTCACCGTGCCGCCGGCATGCAGCACGGGCGTGGTCTGGATGTTCATGCCGCCGACATGGAACATCGGCAGCACGGTCAGCACGTGGTCCGCGCTGGTGATGTCCTGGGCCGAGATGGCGTTGATCGCGTTGTAGAACAGCGCGTTCTGCGTCAGCACGGCGCCCTTCGGCCGGCCCGTCGTGCCCGAGGTGTAGACCAGCATCACGGCGCTGTCGGGTCCGGCGCGTGGCTGGCCGGCATCGTCGCCGGCCGCCGCCAGCAGCGCGTCGTAGCCCCGCCAGTCGTCCCGCGGCGGGCCATAGGCGACCAGCCGCGTGCCGCCGAGACGGTCGCGGATGCCGTTCGTCGCGGCGATGAACTCGGGCTCGACCAGCAGTGCCTTCGGCGTGCAGTTCTGCAGGATGTAGAGATGCTCAGGCGGCGCCAGGCGCCAGTTCAGCGGCACCAGGACCGCGCCGAGCCGGGCGCAGGCGAACAGCAGTGCCAGCAGGTCCGGGCCGTTGAGGCCGAGATGCGCCACCCGGTCGCCGGACCTGACGCCGAGCTCGCCGTCCAGCATGGCCGCGAGGCGGCGGACCTCGGCGTCGAGCTCGGCATAGCCGATCTCGCGCCCCTCGAACCGGACCGCTGTCTTGGCCGGGCTCCAGTCGGCGCGCCGCGAAATCCAGCCGGAGATGTCCATCGGCCTAGTCGGTCTCGCCGGGTTCGTAGAGGCTCTCGCGGCCGAGGCGCTCCAGGCAGATCTCGGCCGTCCAGGGCAGCATCAGCGAGCCGCAGCGGCTGTCGCGGTAGAGCCGTTCCAGCGGCAGCGCCTTCATGATCGAGCGGCCGCCGCAGGTGCGGATGGCCAGCCGGCAGATGTCGTTGGCGTATTCCATCACCGTGTACTGCGCCGTATAGGCCCGCAGTCGGGCGTCCTTGCTCGGGTTGATGCCGGCCTCGCTGATCGCCCGGTGCCAGAGCGCCTTCGCCTGCTCCAGCTTGATGCGCATCTCGGCGACGGCGTACTGCTTGGCCGGCACGGCGCGCGCCTTCGATTTCGGTACGCCCGGCAGCTCGCCGCGCAGATAGCCGACGGTGAAATCGAAGGCGGCCTGGGCGATGCCCATATAGGTCGGCGACAGGGTCATGAACATGTGCGGCCAGGACAACGCCGCCTGGTAGTAGAGGCCGCGCGGCATGAGCTGGTGGTCGTCCGGCACGAAGACGTCGTCGAGCTCGAGATTGCGCGAGACCGTGCCGCGCATGCCGACCGGGTCCCAGGTGCCGGTGATCTGGAAGCCGTCGGCGTTGCCCGGCACGGCGAGGTAGAGCGTGTCCTTGACGTTGGCGGGCGCGTCGGCGCGGTCCTCGGTGCAGAGCACGCCGTAATAATCGGCGGCGCCCGACAGCGAGGCGAAATGCTTGCGGCCGTTCACCAGCCAGCCGCCGTCGGTCTTGCGCGCGGTGGTGCCGAAGGGCGCCTTGCCGGCGGCCGCGGCGCTGTTCGGCTCGGAGAAGGGCTGCGCGAACAAGGCACCGTCCTCGACGACCTTGCGGTAGATGCCGGCGCGGCGGCTTTCGTGGCGCGCGCGCTGGTCGTCGGTCATGGCCAGATCGTCGGCCATCTGGCTCGACCACAGCATGGTGCAGGTATGCATGTTGAAGGTCAGGGCCGTCGCCCCGCACCAGCGGCCGATCTCGGCCCCGACCAGCATGTAGTCGGCATAGTCGGCGCCCAGGCCGCCATGCTGGCTCGGCACGGTCAGGCCGAGAAAGCCGGCCGCGCGCAGGTCGTCGTAGTTCTCGAACGGGAAGCTGGCCTCGTCGTCGTATGTCGCCGCCCGGGGCGCGAACTTGTCGCGGCCCAGCTCGCGGGCGATGCCCACGAGTTCGCGCTGACGGTCGGTCATCGGCAGGTCCATGTCAGGCCTCCAGGTCGGAAAGAAAGCCGGCGATCGCCGCGTTGAAGACATCCGGCCGCTCGAAATTGGCCAGATGCCCCAGCCCGGCCATACAGTGGTAGCGGGCGCCCGGGATCTTCGCGGCCATCTTCTCCATCATCGCCGCCGGCGCGTTGCCGTCCTTCTCGCCGGCCAGCACCAGGGTCGGGCAGCGGATGCCGGCCAGCGCGTCGCGACGGTCGAAGGTGACGAGGCAGCGCAGCGCCGCCCGGTAGGTCTCCGGCCCTACCCGCGCCATGCAGGCGGCGGCGCGGCGCATGGCGGCGGGGTCGGGATCGTCGCCGAACATGCCGGCGACCAACTCGTCGGCGATGTCGGCCGGCGTCAGGCCGCGCTCGATCGGCGCCAGGCGGGCGTCGAGGAACGTCTGCTGCCAGTCGCCGCCGGGCTTGCCGAAGGCGGGGCTGGTGCCCGACAGCACCAGGGCGGAAACCCGGTCGGGATGGCGGGCGACGAATTCCTGCGCCACCATGCCGCCCATGGAGTGGCCGACGACGACGGCCTTTTCGTGCCCGAGGTGATCGAGTAGGGCTCCGAGCGCGTCCGCCAGCACCGGCCAGGTCATCTCCGGCGGTAGGGCCGAGCCGCCATAGCCCGGCATGTCCCAGGCGATCGCCCGCCAGCGGTCGGCGAAGGCGTCGAGCTGGTCGTCGTAGCTTTCCTTGTTGCCGCCGATGCCGTGCAGGAAGACCAGGGCCCGGCCGCCGCCGGCGGCTTTGTGGGCGGGGATCATGCCAGCGCGCCTTGCAGCACGCCGTTGTCGACCACGACCGTGTCGTCGAGCCTGACCGTGCAGTTCCTGAGCGGCAGGTCGAAATGGCCCAGCGTGTGGCGGCCGGCGACCTCGTTGGCGCCGGTCGAATAGAGGAAGTTGCCGGCAAACGCGCGCAGCTCGGTGCCGTTGAAGTCGTTGCGGTCGTACATGGTCATGGCGTCCCAGCGGGCGCCCGGATTCATGCCCCAGCCGACATGGCTGACGGCATAGGCCTCGTCGTCGCCCCAGGCCGCGAAATAGCTGCGCATCAGGTCGGCGTCGACGCCGTCGCCGGCGATGTCGGTGACATAGTCGTTCTCGACCGTCAGCGTGATCGGGCTCTCGACATAGCGCTTGAAGGTCAGGTTGACGTCGCCGCGGTCCAGCACCAGCCTGCCGTTGACCGCGCCGGCCTTGGGGAAGCAGAGGCACAGCCCGCCCGGCCAGTGGGTCACGGTGCCGCCGCGCCTGGTATAGCCCCAGCCGCCGCCGGCGACGGCGCCGTCGAGATCGATCCGCAGCTCGGTGCCGCCCGGCGAGCCGACGGTCATGGCGCCGGCGTCGCGCAGCATCTTGATGCCGGTCTTGGTCCGCGCCTCCAGGTCGTCGGTCGGGGCCAGGCGTTCCAGCGCCTCGGGATGCTCGTTCGAGATCATCAGCACCCGGGCGCCGGCCTGCAGGATCGCGGGCAGTTCCGGCGCGTGCAGCAGGCCCTCGACCGTGCAGTCGACGACGAAGCCGGCGCCGCCCAGCGCCGAGATCACCGGCGCCAGGCCCTGGATCACGTCGCTGGCGCCGGTCGAGCGGACCGGCACCGGCGCCGATTGCGGCGGCGTCGGCAGCACGACATGGAACGGCCGGGCGCCGAGCCGCTGCAGCGCCAGCTCGGCCAGGTTGACGTTCACCGGCCGGGACTGGGTTTCCGACAGGATGGCGACGGTCTCGCCGTCCCGAACCGCGCATTTCTCGAACACGGCCGCGAAGCAGTCGATCCACTTCGCCTCGATGCGTTCCTGCAGCATGATCGTCGGTCCCCATTCCCGGTCGATGACGGAGCCTAGCACTGGGAATTTTATATGAAAAGTCATATAAAATTCCGGTATGGTACAGCATGACGGTCGGCAAGGCGTTCATCGACGATTATCTGCTCTACCTGTTGGCCCGGGCCAGCCATCAGGCCAGCCGCCAGTTCCATCAGGTGATCAAGGCGCAGGGCGTGCCGGTGCCGCAATGGCGCGTGCTGGCGACGCTCGACGACGGCCCGCGCACGATCGGCGACCTGGCCGAGATCACGCTGATCCAGCAGCCGACGCTGACCAAGCTGATCGACCGCATGGCGCGCGACGGCCTGGTCCGCCGCCGGCCGCACGGCGATGACCGGCGCAAGGTCGTCGTCGCCATCGCCGGGCGCGGCGCGGCGCTGGTGCGCAGGCTGCTGCCCCAGGCCAAGCGGCACGAGGCGGACGTGCTGGCGGGCTATGACGGCGCCGAGGCGGCGGCGCTGAAGCGCATCCTGCGCACGCTGATCGCGCGCACCGACGAGGGCTGACTGCAATCTCCGATTTACGCTAGGCTGGCCCCGGGGGCGGTAAGCGTGGGAGGACACCGATGGATCTGGGGATCAGCGGCAAGAAGGCGATCGTCTGCGCCTCCAGCCGGGGGCTGGGCAAGGCCTGCGCCATGTCGCTCGGCCGGGCCGGCGTGGCGGTCACCATCAACGGCCGTGACGAGACGGCGCTGGCGGCCACGGCCGACGAGATCGTGCGCGCCACCGGCGCCGAGGTAACTGCGGTCGCCGCCGATGTCGGCACGCCGGAAGGGCAGGCCAAGCTGCTCGACGCCTGTCCGGCGCCCGACATCCTGGTCAACAACAACGGCGGTCCGCCGTTCCGCGATTTCCGCGAGATCGATCGCAAGGCCATGCTGGAGGGCGTGACCATGAACATGGTGACGCCGATCGAGCTGATCCAGTCGGTGATCGATGGCATGATCGCGCGGCGTTTCGGGCGCATCGTCAACATCACCTCGATCTCGGTGAAGATGCCGGTTGTCGGCCTCGATCTGTCGAGCGGCGGCCGGGCCGGCCTGACGGCGTTCCTGGCCGGCATCGCGCGGTCCGTCGCCGACCGCAACGTCACCATCAACAGCCTGCTGCCGGGCTATTTCGACACCGACCGGCTGCGCGCCGGCTTCGCCGGCACGGCCAAGCTGCAGAACCGCTCGGCGAACGAGGTCGCCGACGACACCGCGGCCGGCATTCCGGCCAGGCGCTTCGGCGACCCGGCCGAGTTCGGCGAGGCCTGCGCCTTCCTCTGCGCCGCCGGCAGCGGCTACATCACCGGCCAGAGCCTGCTGATCGACGGCGGCAAGTACAACAGCGCCTTCTGAGCGCGTGGGTGAGGCCGGGGATTGATATCAATCCCCGATTTCACCCTGAGAGCCTGTGAAGAAATTGCACCGAGCTCCCCAAGTTTGTCATCCTGGCGGAGGCCAGGATCCATTTTTTATTGTTTTTCAGCAGGTTGCGATGC
>JANQKO010000088.1 GCA_028281075.1 Alphaproteobacteria bacterium
TGCCCCTGGATGCCGGCCTCCGCCGGCATGACGGCTTTCCTTGGGTCGGAAGTCATTTCTTCACGGGCTCCGAAGAAGCCCCGACAGGGGCTGTCTCGACGGATGGTCGGCCGCGCGGACGGATCAGTTCGCGCCCTTCACCTTGGCCAGCGCCCGCTCGGCCGGGCCGAAGCGCCGCCAGCCCGGCAATTCCGCCGTCAGGCTGACCTCCAGCCACTTCCGGTGCCGTGGCGAGACCTGGAAATCGCCGAACCGGCCGAAGAAGGCGTCGACGAAGCGCGCCACCTTGACATAGCGCGGCGTGCCCGGCTGCCAGTCGTAAACCGCCATCACCGCGCCGACGGCGACCGTGTCGACGGTCTCGCCCGCCGCCAGCAGCCTGGGATAGTCGTCGCTGCTGAAGCGCGACGGCAGGTAGGTGTCGAGCAGCGCCGGCGACAGCGGCACCGGCAGCAGCCGCACGCCGTCGTCGGCGGTGATGTCGGAGAAGATCCGCGCCGGCTTGCCGGCGACATAGACCATGCCGCCGAGCTCGCCGGTCTTCAGCCGCTCCAGCGCCAGGGCCTGATCGAGCGACACCGGCCGCACGTCGACGTCCAGCGTGTCGAAGACGATCGACGCGGTCATGAAGGTGCCGCTGCCGGCGACGCCGAAATTCACCTGGCGGCCGGCCAGGTCCCGCACCGAGCCGATGTCGCGCGACACCAGCAGGTGGAATTCCTCGTTATAGAGCTTGGTGATGTAGCTCACCTTGCGCTCGATGTTGGGATAGATGTTCTCGCGCCGGATATGGGCCAGCACGTCCGACTGCACGATGCCGATATCGATGCCCTTGAGATAGAGGATATCGGCGATGTTCTGGATCGAGCCCTTGCCGACGATCGGCACGACGCGCAACTCGTCGCCCGTGTCGAGCACCGAGGCGAGATCGGTGGCGATGCGGATATAGGTGCCGTCGACGCCGCCCGAGATGATACCGACCGTGCCCCGGTTGATCTTTTCGGCCAGGTTGCGCGACTGCTGCGCCATGGCCGGCGCCGACAGCAGGCAGCCGATCAGCCCGGCGATCGCCAGGGCCATGGCCCAGGCCGGCCAGAGCCGGCCGGCCGGTATCGATAGGATGGTGCTGGTACGTGCCCGAGATCGTTTCATAGTCGTCGGCAGCCGCCATGACGCCGTCGGCGCCGGCGGTGATGCCCCCCTTCCAGGTTGGTGGTGGATCCGGTCGTCTGTCCGTCGTCCGGCCGTGGGACGGCGCGCCGCGCCGGGGAAAGCCCGGCCACTACGGCGCCGTGCGCACGATCTTGAAGATCGGGTCCGGATCGCGCGCCATCGCCGCCTGGAGCCGTTCCTGGTGCCGCCGCCGCAGCGCGTCCGGGGCATCGGCCGGACAGCCGCCGGTCGTGCGCCAGACGCCGGTGGCGATCAGCATGATGTAGGACTCGCAGCGCGGCGTCGACGCCGTCCTGACCGTGGCCGGCAGCGGAGTGGCGGCGCGGTCGCGCGCCATTCTCAGCCGGGTGATCAGGTCGTCGGTGATCTTGCCGCTGACCGAAACGCCGGCGGCCATCTGATAGGCCTTGATCGCGGCCACCGTGCGATCGCCGCAGATGCCGTCGATCGGTCCGGGCGCGAAGCCCAGATCGGCCAGCAGGCCCTGCACGTCGGCGATGACGGCCGGCGGCGGTTCGGCGCCCGGTTGACGTTCCTGTGTCCAGCCCGCCTGTATCCAGCCCGACGACGCCAGACCGACCAGAAATATGACCGCGACGACAAGTATTCGCATGTCGGCCTCCCCTCGGTGGAAGCTTTCTGGCTGTAAGCGAACCACGATTGCGCGGAAAATGCCAGTGCGTCCGACCAGGAATTCGTATTTAATTGCAAAGAACAGGCGCATTGCAACCTTGAGAACATGGGATGCAAGCCGGCGAATCCTTGCCGACGTCGGCCTTTGATCGCTTCCCTGCGGATCGGCCGGCTGCTAAACATCCTGCTATTCCGCCGGCCCGTCACGGCGGGCGCGTCCGGCGACCAGGGGGCGAACGGCGTCATGTCCATGCGCGATACGGCTAATCTCGTCCTGCTGGCCCTGCTCGGCGTCGCGGTGCTGTCCTTCGCCTGGGTCGGCCATATCGGCAGCGACGACCAGATCTATCTGAACGCGGCCGAGACCTGGCTGGCGGACGGCCTCGTGGTCGGCCAGACCCATTGGTCGAACCGCCTGACCCTGGTGCTGCCGCTGGCCGGCGTGATCGGCCTGTTCGGCGCCAGCGAGCTGAATTCCGTGCTGGTCACGACGGCCTATTTCGTCGCCCTGCTGGCGCTCAGCTACCTGTTCCTGCGGCGGTTCTTCGGCGCCGGGACCGGGCTGGCCGGCACCGGGCTGCTGCTGCTGACGCCGCTGTTCGCGGTGCAGGCGACGATCGCCGGCGTCGACGTCGTCGAGGCGTTCTTCTGCGCCGCCTCGCTGTGGCTGTTCCTGGCCGCGGCGGAATCGCCCCGGGCCGGCCTCTGGCTGTTCGCCGCCGGCCTGGCCGCCGGCCTGGCGTTGCTGACCCGCCTGACCGGCGGCGGCCTGATCATCTTCTACGCCATCCTGTTCCTGCTCGGCAGCCTGCATCCGCGCCGGCTGTACTGGGTCATGGCGGCCGGCGTCGCCGTCGTGGTCGGCGCCGACGCCCTCTACAACGTGATCATGACCGGCGATCCGCTGCACCGGCTCAACGTCGCCGTCGGCAGCCATGGCGGCCTCGGCAGCATCCAGGGCGACTTTGGCGCCGGCAGCGGCAACATCAGCGACAACCGGCTGCTGGCGCCGTTGCTGGCCCTGCTGGTGAACCAGGAATTCGGCCTCTTGTACTTCCTCGCCCCGCCGGCGGCCTGGATGACGGCGCGCAGCCGCCGGCTGACCGACCGGCAGCGCCGGACCGTGACGCTGCTGGCGGGCTTCCTGCTGGTCTGGTTCCTGTGGATCGGCTATGGCGGCGCGATCCGTCCGCTGCCGCGCTATTTCAGCGCCACGACCTATGTCGCCGTGGTGCTGGTGGCGGTCTGGCTGGTCATGGTGCTGCCGGCCTGGTCGCGCCTCTTCGCCGGGCTGGTGGCGGCGGGACTGGTGGCCAGCAACCTGCTCTGCATCATGGTCGAGAACCGTGATCCGCTGTTCGGCGAGCGGGCGCTGGCCGACTACGCCGCCAGCCACGGCGAAGCAGTCCATACCGACCCGCGCACGGCGCGGAAGGCCGACCGCTTCCTGGCCTGGGCCGGGGTCGAGGCCGGCCGGGTGCGGCCCGAGCCGCCGCCGGCCGGTAGTCTGTTCTTCCACTATCCCAAGAACGCCGCCACCGGCGCCACGCATCAGCGCGCCCGTTTCGATCCGGCGCTTTTCGCGCCCGGCGCCGACTGGCCCGAGGTCGCGCGCATCGAGCCGGCGCCGCGCCTGCTCGGCATCCTGCTGTCGCTGTTCCAGCTCGACCGCGTGCTGCCGCCCGGCATCGTCGTCCGGCTGGCCCGGCCGAACCCGCCGGCCGTGGTCTACCGGGCGCCCGGCGCGGCCGATTAGTTACCCCTTGGTGGTCGCGGAGGTGGCGGCGCCCAGGCGTTCGCCACCGTAGGTGCCGGCCAGGATCGGCGTCCACCAGTCCCGGTTCCGCAGGTACCAGTCGACGGTCGCCCGCAGGCCGGAATCGAAGTCATGCGCCGGCGTCCAGCCCATCTCGCGCTCGATCTTCGCGGGATCGATGGCATAGCGGAAGTCGTGGCCCGGGCGGTCGCTGACGAAATCGATCAGGCCGCGCCGCGGCCGGCCGTCCGCCAGCGGCGGGGCCATGCCGTCCAGCAGGTCGCAGATCGCCTCCACCACCGCCAGGTTGGTGCGTTCAGCCCGGCCGCCGATCATATAGGCCTCGCCGGGGCGGCCACGCTCGGCCACCGCGACCAGCGCCCGGGCATGGTCCTCGACATACAGCCAGTCACGCACGTTCCGGCCCGAGCCGTAGACCGGCAGGGGCTCGCCCGCCAGGCCCTTGATGATCATCAGCGGGATCAGCTTCTCGGGGAAATGATACGGCCCGTAATTGTTCGAGCAGTTGCTGATCACGGTCGGCAGGCCATAGGTGTGCCGCCAGGCGCGGACCAGATGGTCGGACGACGCCTTGCTGGCCGAATAGGGCGAGCGGGGGTCGTAGGCCGTGGTCTCGTCGAACAGGCCCGTGGCGTCCAGCGAGCCGAACACCTCGTCCGTGGACACGTGGTGAAACCGGAACCGCTCGCGGGCCGGCGCGTCGAGCGCGCGCCAGTAGCCGAGCGCGCTGTCCAGCAGCGTCGCGGTGCCGACGATATTGGTCTCGACGAAGGCCGCCGGGCTGTCGATCGAGCGATCGACATGGCTTTCGGCGGCGAGATGCATGACCGTGTCCGGCCGGAACGCGGCGAATGCCGCGGCCATCGCCGGGCCGTCGCAGATGTCCGCGCGCAGGAACTCGTAGCGGCCGTCGTCGGCGACCCCGTCGAGCGAGCGCAGGTTCGCCGCGTAGGTCAGCTTGTCGATGTTCAGCACCCGGTGTCCGGTCTCGCCGATCAGGTGCCGGATCACGGCCGAGCCGATGAAACCGGCGCCGCCGGTGACGATAATACGGCGCGCCCCGGGGGCGCTTGCCGGGCGGGCCTCAACCATCCGATGACGCTCCGATCAGGTTGCCTGTCATGGCGAACGCGCTGTCCAGGTCGGCGAAGCGCGGCAGCGCGCGGTCCTTGTCGGACAGCACGACCTCGGCCGGCGCGACCGGCCAGTCGATGGCCAGGTCCGGATCGGCCCAGAACAGCCCGTGCTCGTGCGCCGGCGCGTACAGCGCGTCCACCTTGTAGATGATCTCCGTGTCGCTTTCGAGGGTGCAGTAGCCGTGCGCGAACCCGGTCGGGACGAACATCTGCGACCAGTTCTCGGCGCTCAGCACCGCGCCGACATGGCGGCCGTAGGTCGGCGAGCCACGGCGGATATCGACCGCGACATCGAACACGGCGCCGCGCACCACCCGGACCAGCTTGGCCTGGGCATGGGGCGGGTTCTGATAGTGCAGGCCGCGCAGCGTGCCCCGGCGCGCCGACCGCGAATGGTTGTCCTGCACGAAGACGCAGTCGATGCCGGCCGCCGCGTAGCGGTCGGCGTTGTAGGTCTCGGAGAAGAAGCCGCGCGGGTCGTCGAAGCGCCGTGGCGTCAGCAGCTTCACGTCGGGGATTTCCAGCGGTTGCACCTTCATCGCGCGCCTGTCGCCGTGGGGACGGTCAATCGCATGCTGTATTCAGCGCGCAACATGTGTCATATCGCCGGTCTGGACAAGCATCGGGCGGCGGAAACGGCGGACGGACGGCATCCATGCATCTCCTCGTGTTCGGGAAATCCGGTCAGGTCGCCCGCGCGCTCGCGGCGGCCGTCGGCGGGCGCCACAGCGTCGCGCTGGCCGGGCGTCCCCAATACGACATTACCGACTTTCAAGTCGTTAAGGCCGCCGTCGCCGCCGAGGCGCCGGCGGTCATCGTCAATGCCGCCGCCCATACCGCGGTCGACCGGGCCGAAACCGCGCCCGAGACCGCCCGCGCGGTCAACCACGCCGGCGCGGCGAACGTCGCCCGGGCCGCCGCCGAGGCCGGCCTGCCGCTGCTGCAGGTCTCCACGGACTATGTCTTCGACGGCGCGGCGCGCACGCCCTATGCCGAGGACGCCGGGACCGGGCCGCTGAACGTCTACGGCGCCAGCAAGCTCGACGGCGAGCGGGCCGTCGCCGCGGCCACGCCGAAGCACCTGATCGTCCGGACATCCTGGGTGTTCGACGCCGGCGGCGGCAATTTCGTCGACACCATGCTCGGCCTCGCGGCGACGCGGGACCGGCTGAACGTGGTCGACGACCAGCGCGCCGCCCCGACGGCGGCGGCGGCCGTGGCGCGGGCGCTGCTGCGCATGGCCGAAACGGCCGTCGGCGACGGCTTCGCGGAGTGGGGCGTCTACCATTTCCAGGCCCGGCCGGTGGTGAGCTGGTGCGGCTTCGCCCGGGCCATCTTCGCCGCCTGGGCCGAGCTGACCGGCGCGCCGGTGCCGGAGGTGACGGCGATCCCGACACGGGACTATCCGACGCCGGCCCGCCGGCCGCTCTACGGCGTCCTCGCCACCGATCGGATCGACCGGGTCTTCGGGATCAAGCCGCCCGACTGGCGGCAGGACCTGCGCCAGGTCCTGACCGCCCGGGCGGTGGCGGCCGGCGCCTGACCGTCCGTTCGCGGACATTCCCGGCGACCGCCGGCGGCCCCGCTCAGGCGCCCATGTCGTGATGCGCGCCGCCGTCCAGCAGGCCCCGCAGGTAGCGGCCATACTCGCTCTTGCTCAGGGCCGCGGCCTGGCGTTCCAGTTGCCCGGCGCCGATCCAGCCCAGGCGGAACGCCACCTCCTCCGGACAGGCGATCTTCAGGCCCTGGCGGCTTTCGATGGTCCGCACGAACTCGGCCGCCTCCAGCAGCGACTGCCGCGTGCCCGTGTCCAGCCAGGCATAGCCCCGGCCCATGAGCTCGACGGCCAGTTCGCCCCGGTCCAGGTAGTGCGCGTTGACGTCGGTGATCTCCAGCACGCCGCGGGCCGACGGCGTGATCGCCGCGGCGACGTCCAGCACCCCGTTGTCATAGAAGTAAAGGCCGGTGACGGCATAGTTCGAGCGCGGCTTCGCCGGCTTCTCCTCGATCGAGACCGCCCGACCGCCCTCGGCCAGCTCGACGATGCCGTAGCGCTCGGGGTCCGAGACGTAGTAGCCGAACACGGTGGCGCCGCTCTCGCGCGCCGCCGCCCGGCGCAGGATCTCGGGCAGGCCGTGGCCGAAGAAGATGTTGTCGCCCAGCACCAGGGCCACGGGCTCGCGGCCGACGAAGTCGCGGCCGATGATGAAGGCCTGGGCCAGCCCCTCGGGGCGCGGCTGCGGCGCATAGGCCAGCGAGATGCCCCATTGGCCGCCGTCGCCCAGCAGGCGCCGGAACGCGGCTTCGTCCTCCGGCGTCGTGATCACCAGGATGTCGCGAATGCCGGCCAGCATCAGGGTGGTCAGCGGGTAATAGATCATCGGCTTGTCGTAGACCGGCAGCAACTGCTTGCTGACCGCCTGGGTGATCGGGTAGAGCCGCGTGCCCGAGCCGCCCGCCAGGATGATGCCCTTCATCGGCCTGCTCCGTCCGCCACGAACCGCCGCGCCGCGCCGCATGTTACCATCATCCCGCCACCCGCCATGAAGATCCCGTCCGCCACGGCCCGCCGGACCGGAGAGCCCTGCCCCGCCGCGGTACCGTGCCCATGGCCGTTGGTATTAGCCCGCGTTGCCTTAAGGTTCTGTGTCGCCGGTCACTGTCCGGACGGCGCCGGTTCCGGTATTTCCCGGTGGACACCGCCGCCGGCGATACCGATAACGGGGCCATGCGAGAAACTGTTGTTAACGCCGAGGCGGTAAGAGTCTGTTTGAAAATGGGCCTGTTGGCCCATTTTCGCGACCTTGCCGGCCCGCTCCCCCACCCGGCCACCC
>JANQKO010000127.1 GCA_028281075.1 Alphaproteobacteria bacterium
GCCAGGATGCCGCGCTGATGCGCCGGGTTCTTGTGGAACACGTCGATATTGGTGCCGATCAGGTTCTTGGCGTCCAGGTTCGGCAGGTCCTGACGCATCTCCGCCTCGCGGCTCTCGAACAGCTCGTGCGCCGACTTGTTCATGTAGACGATGTTGAAGTCGTCGTCCGCGATCATGAAGCTGGCCGAAGCACCGTCCAGCGCCGAACGCGCCTGCGCCGCCTGCGACCCGACCATGCGGATCTTGTCGACCGAACGGGCCAGGTCACCCAGCTCGTCCTTCTGATCCATGCCCGGCAGTTCGACCGTCACGTCACCGCCCGCCAACCGGCCGACACTGACGGCGATGTTGGCGATCGGCCGGCTGATCGTACGGCCGATCACCCGCATCAGCGCCATCAGGAACACGAGAGCCAGGCCATAGCCGACCACCATGGCCAGCAGCGCGGCCGACGCGGCGTCCTGCTTGGCGTCGGTCTGCGCCAGCAGGTCCTCGGCGACGCTGTCCTCGACCCCCTTCAGGACGTTGATCTTGGCCGTAATCGCGTCGAACCAGACACCGCCTTCGACGCCCTGCATGTTCCCGTCTTGCCGGCTGGCGATGGCCACGTCACGCATCCGCTGAACTTCCCGTGATTCAGGTCCGCTCAGGGCGGCGGCCAGTCGTTCCGCCGCGGCCGGACCGGCAACGCGGTTGAAGCCGTCGAAAAACGCCTGCTGCTGCGCGATAAGGCTGAGGAAGCGCTGGTAGATCGCCGGCTTGAACTCGCCGGCGCTGAACCCGGCGGCGCCCATGGCCCGCTCGACGCCGGCCCGTTCCTTGCCCTGCAGCAGGTTCACATAGGCATTGATCGTCGCCGTCACCTCCGTATCGGTGCTGAGCATGGCCATCTCGCTGACCATATCGAGCAGGCTGGCGATCGTGCCGGTGTAGTAACCGGCCATCTGCGGCACCGAAATGCTCAGATTGTCGATCCGGCCGCGCACGTCGGCCAGCTCCGCCAGGCGTCGGTTGGCCTTCTGTACCAGACCGACGAAATCGTCACCGAACGACCCGGTGTCGAGGTCCTTGAGCGTCGTGCGGTAGACATCGCGCTTGCCGTTGGTGGCCTGCCGCTGACCGCCGATGCGGCCGGCGAACTTCTCGCCGCCGCTCGATACATAGCCGGCGGACATGCCACGTTCCTTTTGCAGCTCGTGCACGACGGCGCTGATTTGCGTGCCGAGCATCGCCAGCGTGCCGATGCGCTCGGCCTCCCTGGACTTCCGCAGATCGCTCAGAACCGATTGACCGACCAGGAACACCAACATGACGGTCGGCAGCAGAGCGACCAGCCCCAGCCGGGTCGCAATCTTCATGTTATTAATAAACTTCAACATGCCATCCCCCTGAAAAAAGAGATAAATTCCTCCATCAGGCCGACTAGTGACGGTCCCGAATCGATGAAGCCGAACCCTCTTATCGAGCAAATCGTCTAAGATATTCCTAAAATAGGTTCTTGATATAAGTTAAGTCTTTTGGAGGCCATCATGCCGACGGCCGATCCGCCGCCGGTGCGCGTCCGGCACTCGCGACGCGCGCGCGCAGTTGCTATTCTGCGGCGCCATGGCAGCACGAACGGCTTCGATAATCGGACGTCACCGCCGCGCGGGCGAGAGGCCGGCGGGATGAGCGACTTCATCCTGGTCTGGGCGCTGTCGTCGGTCGGTATCCTGGCCGCGATCTATGTCATCCGGTCGATACGCTTCCGTCGCCCGGCGCGCGCGTCCGAGATGCACCTGCGCGGCACGCTGGCGTTCTGCGCCGTGTTCGGCGCGATTCCGGCCTTTCTCTATGACACGCAGCCGCCGGCGCCCGTGGACCTGCCCGACGCGCTGCAGAACCGGCCGGCGCTGACCGCACCGGCCGGCAACTGACCGCTGCCTCAGCCGGCCGCGTGAAAGCGCCGGAAGCCGGCCTCCAGGTCGGCGATCAGGTCGTCGACGTCCTCCAGACCGGCATGGAACCGCAGGGTCGGCCCCTCGTGGGGCCAGGGCCTGGCGCTGCGGAAACTGTTCGGCTGGGTGACCAGGACCAGGCTCTCGTAGCCGCCCCAGGACGCGCCCATGCCGAACAGTTCCAGGTCGTCGACCAGCGCCGCGACCCGGTCCTCGGCGCAGGGCTTCAGCGTCACGCCGAACAGGCCCGAGGCGCCCAGGAAGTCGCGCCGCCACAGCGCGTGGCCCGGATCGTCGGGCAGGGCCGGATGCATGACGCGCTCCACTTCCGGCCGGCCCCGGAACCACTCGGCCAGCGCCAGGCCCTGCGTCATGTGCTGCCGCAGGCGCACGCCGAGGGTACGCAGGCCGCGCTGCGCCAGATAGATGTCGTCCGGACCCGCCGTCTGGCCCAGCTCGCGGGTGGTCGGCTCCAGTCGCGGCCAGACCTCCCGGGTCGCCGTCACCGTGCCCAGCATCACGTCCGAATGGCCGACGATGTATTTCGTCGCGGCCTGGATCGAGACATCGACGCCATGCGCGAACGGCTTGTAGAACAGCGGCGAGGCCCAGGTATTGTCCATCAGCACGACCGCGCCGGCGGCATGCGCGGCCTCGGCGATGGCCGGAATGTCCTGTACCTCGAAGGTCAGCGAGCCCGGGCTCTCGACATAGACCAGCCGCGTGTTGTCCCGGATCAGGTCCTTGATCCCGGCGTTGATCAGCGGATCGTAATAGGTCGTCTCGACGCCGAACCGGGCCAGGATGCCGTTGCAGAACTTGTGCGTCGGCCCATAGGCGTTGTCGGTGACCAGCACGTGATCACCGGCCTTGAGGAACGCCAGCATGGCGCACGCGATGGCGGCCAGGCCCGAGGGATAGACCAGGCACCGGTAGCCGCCCTCGAGCGCCGCGACCGCGTCCTCCAGCGCATAGGAGGTGGGCGTACCCCAGCGGCCGTAGACCACCGTTCGCTCGCCCTCGCTGCGGGCCTGCTGGGCCGCGCGCAGATCCGACAGAGACCGGTGTAAGACCGTCGAGGCGTGATAGACGGGCGGGTTAACGATGCCGAAATTGTCCTCGGGATGGCGGCCGGCGACCACGATCTTGGTATCGTCTTTCATACGGATCTCAACTCTTGCGGGTTTTCGGGCAGGATATGACGGCTGACCGGCATAATGGCACCGGGCCGCGGCCGACGCCAGCGCGGGCGGGGACGGGGACGGGGACGGGGTGAATCGCCACGGCGCGGTAACCATGCCGTTTCTTGTGGGCCACTGACGAGGTGTGATAGTTTTGTGAATACATGGCTTGCATTGGATGGTTCTGGTGCAACGATAATAATCTCGCACAAACGTGCGTAAGTTCGGATCCTTAAACAGGGAAGGTTCTTCGATGCGATATACGAGCCTATGCGCCGCTGGCTTTGCGGCAATGTTTGTAGCCGGAACGGCCAGTGCCGGGACGCTCGACGACGTCAAGGCCCGCGGTGAGCTGATCTGCGGCGTCACCACCGGCCTGGCCGGGTTCGCCGCCCCGGACGATAAGGGCGAATGGGCCGGCTTCGACGTCGATGTCTGCCGCGCTGTCGCGACCGGCGTCTTCGGCGATCCGAAGAAGGTCAAGTTCGTGCCGACTACCGGCAAGAGCCGGTTCCCGGCCCTGCAGTCGGGCGAGGTCGACATGCTGGCCCGGAACACGACCTGGACCTTCGACCGGGACGTCAAGCTCGGCTTCGAGTTCACCGGCATCAACTTCTATGACGGCCAGGGCTTCATGGTCCGCAAGGACCTGGGCGTGAAGTCGGCCTACGAGCTCGACGGCGCCAGCGTCTGCGTCACCACCGGCTCGACCACCGAGCTCAACCTCGGTGACTTCTTCCGGGCCAACAACATGAGCTACACGCCGGTCGTCTACGAGAAGGCGGACGAGATCCGCACGGCCTACGACGCCAACCGCTGCGACGTCTACACCACCGACCGGTCGGGCCTGGCCGCGCAGCGGTCCGAGCTCAGCAATCCCGACGACCATGTCGTGCTGCCGGAAGTGATTTCGAAAGAGCCACTGGGCCCGCTGGTCCAGCATGGCGACCACCAGTGGGGCGACGTCGTCCGCTGGTCGCTGAACGTCATGATCATCGCCGAGGAGCTGGGCGTCACCTCGCAGAACGTCGACGACATGCGGGCGAGCTCGAAGAACCCGGAAATTCGGCGGCTCCTGGGCGTCGAGGGCGAATACGGCCCGCGCCTGGGTCTGGCGAACGACTGGGCCTACAACATCATCAAGACCGTCGGCAACTATGCCGAGTCGTACGAACGCAACGTCGGTCCGAACACCCCGATCGGACTGGAGCGCGGCGTGAACGCGCTGTGGACGGACGGCGGCATCCTGTACGCGCCCCCGTTCCGTTGATCGCCTAATCGACGGCGAGGCACGCCCGGTTCCGCCGGGCGTGCCTCGATCACCGGCAAGCGACTTTAGCCACATGGGGTGCCGGGATGGCCGTAGCTGACGTCAGCCAATCCTCAGCCAAGGTGAACTGGCTGTACGACGCGCGCGTGCGCGCGGTCTTTTATCAGATCCTCACAATCGTTCTGTTCGTGCTGTTCGTGGTTTGGCTGGGCAGCAATACCGCCCAGAACCTGGAAGACCGCGGTATCGCCACCGGTTTCGGCTTCCTTGATCAGCCGGCCGGCTTCGGCGTGCCGTTTTCGTTGATCGATTACAGCGAGACCTCGCCCTACTGGGATGCCTTCGTGCTGAGCGTGCTCAACACGCTCTTCATCTCGTTCATCGGCATCGTCCTGGCGACCGTTATCGGCTTCATCTTCGGCGTCATGCGCCTGTCGTCGAACTGGATCATCTCGAAATTTGCCGCCATCTATCTCGAGACCGCGCGCAACGTTCCGTTGCTGCTGCAGATCCTGTTCTGGTACTTCGGCGTCCTGACGGCGCTGCCGCAACTTCGGCAGAGCATCAATATCGGCGACTCGATCTTCCTCAACAATCGCGGCCTGTACATGCCGTCGCCGATCTACGGGCCCGGTTTCGAATTCGTCGTCATCGCCTTTCTGGTCGCCGTCATCGGCGTGATCATGATCAGGCGCTGGGCGGCGAAGCGGCAGGAAGCGACCGGCGAGCAGTTTCCGGTCTTCTGGACGGCCCTCGGCCTGATCCTCGGCCTGCCGCTGCTCGCGTTCGCCGTCACCGGCTTTCCGCTGAGCTGGGAGTATCCGGCGCTCAAGGGCTTCAATTTCCGCGGCGGCGCGGTTCTCATACCGGAGTTCATGGCGCTGCTGGCGGCGCTCACGCTCTATACCGCCGCCTTTATCGGCGAGATCGTGCGCGCCGGCATCATGGCCGTCAGCCACGGCCAGACCGAAGCGGCCTACGCGCTCGGCATCCGGCCGGGCACCACCATGCGCCTGGTGATCATTCCGCAGGCGCTGCGGGTGATCGTGCCGCCGCTGACCAGCCAGTACCTGAACCTGACCAAGAACTCCTCGCTGGCCGCCGCCATCGGCTATCCCGAGCTGGTCGCGGTCTGGTCGGGCACGGTGCTGAACCAGACGGGCCAGGCCATCGAATGCATCCTGATGACCATGCTGGTCTATCTGACGATCAGCCTGTCCATCTCGGTATTCATGAACTGGTACAACAGGCGCATCGCGCTGGTGGAGAGGTGACGGCATGGCGACCATGGACACCTCGCAATCCGGGCGGGAGACGCCAGCGGTCCACGTGCCGGCGCCGGACCTGCCGCCGCCGGCGACCGAGGTCGGCATCATCGGCTGGGCCCGCGCGAACCTGTTCTCGAACTGGTGGAACTCGCTGCTGACCCTGGTCGGGATTTACCTGTTCTACCTGATACTGCCGCCGATCCTCGATTGGGCGATCTTCTCGGCCGATTTCGTCGGCGAGAGCCGCGACGACTGCACCAGCGGCGGCGCCTGCTGGGTCTTCATCAGCATCCGTTTCGACCAGTTCATCTACGGCTTCTATCCCGAGGCGGAACGCTGGCGCCCGACGCTGGCCGTCGGCCTGGGCCTCCTTTGCCTGGTCTATTGCCTGACGGATGGCGTGCCGTTCCGCAAATACGTGGCGATGTTCCTGTGCCTGCCGTTCCCGATCATCGCCTTCTTCCTGCTGAGCGGCGGTTTCGGCCTACCGCATGTGGAAACGCCCAAGTGGGGCGGCTTCCTGCTGACCATCGTCATCGCCTCGGTCGGCATCGCCTCGTCGCTGCCGATCGGCATCGCCCTGGCACTGGGCCGGCGCTCGCAGATGCCGGTGATCCGCATGATCTGCATCGGCTTCATCGAGTTCGTGCGGGCCGTGCCGCTGATCACCGTGCTGTTCATGTCGCTGGTGATCCTGCCGCTGTTCCTGCCGCCCGGCAGCAATTTCGACCAGCTCCTGCGGGCGCTGATCGGCGTGTCGCTGTTCTCGGCCGCCTATATGGCCGAGGTCGTGCGCGGCGGTCTGCAGGCCATGCCCAAGGGGCAGTACGAGGCGGCCCAGGCGCTGGGCATGAACTACTGGACGATGATGCGGCTGATCATCCTGCCACAGGCGCTGAAGATCGTCATTCCGGCCATCGTCAGCAGCTTCATCGGCCTGTTCAAGGACACGACGCTGGTCCTGATCATCGGTCTGGTCGACCTGCTGGCCATGATCCAGCTCGCGGTCACCGACTCCAAATGGATCGGCCTCGCGACCGAGGGCTACGCCTTCTGCGCCATCCTGTTCTTCATCTTCTGCTTCGGCATGTCGCAGTATTCGATGTACCTGGAGCGCAAGCTGCATACGGGCCACAAACGCTGAGCCGGCAGTGACCGCGGTCATTCCGCCAACAGGGAGCTGATATGAGCCAGATCGACGAACATATGCCGACGGATCACATTCCCGACCGGTCGAAGATGACCGTGTCCGACGAGGTCGCGATCCAGATCGTCGGCATGCACAAATGGTACGGCTCGTTCCATGTGCTGAAGGACATCAACCTGACGGTCTATCGCGGCGAGCGCATCGTCATCTGCGGCCCGCCGGGCTCGGGCAAGTCGACGCTGATCCGCTGCCTCAACCGGCTGGAGGAGCACCAGCAGGGCCAGA
>JANQKO010000157.1 GCA_028281075.1 Alphaproteobacteria bacterium
CGGCATCGCAACCTGTTGAAAAACAACAAACGTGGATCCTGGCCTTCGCCAGGATGACAACCTGGGTAGCTTCGGTGCGATTCTTTCACAGGCTCTCAGCACGAGGATAAGTCCGTGAATTCAAAAGACTCTTCATCCTGAGGAAGCCCCGATAGGGGTTGTCTCGAAGGATGGTCAGCCGCGATATCGGATCATTTCAACAGCCTGCTAGCGTTTCGCGCGGCCGGCCAGGTCGTTGTCGTGCCAGTCGTCGACCGGCACCTCATGCGCATCGAGCAGTTTCCTGAACAATGCATAGGCATGTCGTGGCAGTTCCTGGAACGACCAGTGGTCGAGCTCGAGCCATTCCCCGGCCGTCAAGGGCCCGAGCGGCTTTCCGTTGTCGTTTGCCTGTATCACACCCCCATCCCATCAGATCGACGCGCGAACGGCGGACCGGCACACGCTTTCCCCAACGCAGGCACAATTCGGTACAGGCCGCGGCAACACCGACAGACGATCGCGGGGCGCGCCGGGAGATGCCGTTCTCCTGACCGGCGAGGTCCCATGCGCCGCGCCCGTCCCGGCACAGGTGATTGCCGTGTGGTCCCGAGGTGCGGACAGCCGGCATTCGGCGCGCTGTCGTCGCCGCAAACTAGACAATGGCCGCCGGCCGCGCGACCCCCAAATGAGGGTCATGCGGCGATAAAAAATCGGACCACCGCCGGGACGCCGGCGACCGGGCGCACGACCGGGTCCGAAACCAAATCATGGTGGAAAAAAAGCCGGCTGCTACCCCATTTGGGAGACGACGCCCACGCCGCCGGATGATCTGCTTCCCACATGGCCCGTCTTCGGCGGGCCGTCGGGCTGGTTCCCGTGGGCTTGATCGGTTGCTTCCAACCCCGCGCCTGCCAACGCCGGTAACCAGCGGTCATTAACAGGAGGAGAAAGCATGAGAAACGTGCTTTTGAGCACTGCAGCGGCGCTGGTCCTCGTGGTGAGTCCGGCGCTGGCGCAGGAGATCGACGTGGACACCGAGATCATCAAGTTCAAGGACAAGGATATCCAGGAGGATATCGTGAAGGACAAGGCCGCCTTCCTGCAGGTGCAGGTGATGGCCATGGTCGAGAAGTTCGCGGAGTCGGACCTGCAGGTCTACCAGAAGAACGAGAACAACCAGTTGGAGGAAACCGAGACCTTCCGCACGGACACGATCACCGGCTCGGCCAACACCAACACCGGCGTCCTGAGCGTGAACCAGGCCTCCGGCAACTTCCTGAACCAGGGCAACGCGGTCAGCGCGGCCGTGGCGACGGGCGCCGATCCGAGCTTCGGCGAGGCGCAGGCGAACGCCCAGCAGATCAACCAGCTCAGCCCGTTCAGCTCGATCGACGGCACCGAGCGTGAAGCCCTGATCACCGACTCGGTGAACGGCAACAACGGCATCAGCCACGTCAACCAGGCCGTCGGCGTGTTCAGCAACCAGGCGAACGCCGTCTCGATGGCCGTGACCACGGGCGCCGCGGGTGCCGGCACGATCCTGACCGAAGCCGATCTCGGCCAGACCAACTTGGAGCTGGGTCTGATCGAGCAGAACGCCACCCGGATGGCATCGCTGACGGGGTCGGTGGCCAACAACACCGGCATCACCGGCGTCAACCAGACGGTCGGCAACTACTCCAACCAGGGCAACATCGTGGCCTTCGGCGCCGCGGTGATCCAGTAAGCCCGGTCGCGGCAACCTGGCGGATACGAAAGGAGCCTGACAGATGAGAAAGCTCTTACACGCGAGCCTAGGGCTGACGACGGCGCTGCTGCTTGGCACCGCGTCCTGGTCGGCCATGGCCGACGTCGATGTCGAAGCCCTGCTCGAGAAGGACAAGGACATCAACATCGACGAGGACATCCTCAAGGACAAGGCCCTGTTCATTCAGGTCGAGTCCATGATCATGCCGGAGGGCGCGGCGGAAGCCGAGGCCGTGGTCAACGCCGAGAACGAGATCGTGACCAACGCCCTCGACAGCTCCGAGGTGCTGGGCCTCGACCTCGATGCCTCGATCGCCAACTCGATCAGCACCAACAGCGGCATCACCCACGTGAACCAGGACGTCGGCAACTTCGCCAACCAGGGTAACGTGGTGGCCTTCGCGCTGACGACCGGCGCCTCGTCGGTGTCCGACGCCCAGTCGTGGGTCGAGCAGGACAACGACGACAGCAGCCTGGTCCAGGTCGAGAACGACACCGGCACGGAAATCGTCGACGAGCCCGGCAAGCCGCCGATCGTCGTCGTCAAGTTCGACGAAACCCGTGTCGCGACCCTCGACACCTCGGTGGTCGGCAACAGCGGCATCATCGGCGTCAACCAGAATGCCGGCGACGCCGTGAACCAGCACAACGCCGTGTCGCTGTCGGTCGGCATCAACGGCCAGGCGGCCCTGTCCGAGTCGGCGCTGGGCCAGGAGAACGAGAACAATTCGCTGCTCGAAGAGAACTTCGCGCGGTCGAACACGATCACGGCCTCGATCACCGGCAACACCGGCATCACCGCGGTCAACCAGACCACGGGCAACTTCATCAACCAGGCCTCGGTCGTTTCCTTCTCGGCGCTGACGTCGCAGGTCACGATCGGTGCCCCGGGTATCTGATCCTTCCTTCGGTCGGGAGGGGGTTCGCCCCCTCCCCGCCCTTTTCGTCATCTAGGACCGTTCGTTTAGGACATTTCGCGTTTGGCCGGGCAGCTTCTGGTGACGGACGATGTCGTGGAAAGGGACAAAGCGCAACGCCGCGCGGGCATTGGCGGTCGCCGCCGTGACGATGCCGCCGCTTGTCACGCAGGCGCAGTCCACAGATGTCAATGACATCGCCGGCGTTTCGGCGCTGGCCGCCAGCACCGCGACCGCCCGGACCACGGTGCGACAGTCGGTCATCGGCACACGCCTGACCATCACCCAGGACGAGGCCGAACACCCGCTGTCCGGCACGCTCTATTACGAGACCTTCAAGGACAATCCGGCCTTCATCTGGCTCGTCGGCGCGCCCGAGGAACCGGTGCGCCGCACCACCGTCTTCGAGTCGTTCGACGCCGCGCACGGATTGATGAGCATCAACCAGGAGGTCGGCAGCCTGAACAACCAGGCCAACGTGCGCGCCGTCACGCTCGGCACCGCCGCCGACCAGACCCAGCTGCAGGAGATCGTCGTCGAGACCAGGCTGGTCGACAACCGGATCACCGTCACCGACATCGCCCGCGACAACACGGTGATGAACAGCTTCGACAACGCCACCGGCCTGGTCGGCGTCAACCAGTCGGCCGGCAACCTGAACCAGCAGGCGAACGTGCTGGCGCTCGGCATCGCCGACGACCCGCGGACCCTGTCGCCGCTCAACACCATCGCGCTCGACGAGCAGGTGGCGAACAACAGCCTGACCACCGTGCGGCAGGCGGACGGGCTGCAGCGGCCGCGCGGCGATTTCGTCACCGATTCCTTCACCAACTTCCGCGGCATCGCCCAGATCGGCCAGGCCTCGGGCGACGGCAACATCGCGCGCAACGCGCTGGCGATGTCGGTCAACGTGGTGGCGCCACGATGACCGGCCGGCGCCTGGTTCCGGTCCTGCCGGCGGCGCTGGCGCTGGCATTGGCGGCGCCGGCCGCCGCGCAGACCTTCGCCATTCCCGGCAACACGGTGCTCAACGTGCCGGTCGAGAGCCTGGCCAGCCTGCGCTTCAAGAAGGTCGTGCGACAGGGCTTCGACGTCAGTTGCGGCGCCGCGGCGATGGCCACCCTGTTCACCTACTTCTACGGCGATCCCCGCAGCGAACGCGAGCTGATCGACGACATGGTCACCGCCGGCGATGTCGAGCAGATCCAGAAGCGCGGCTTCTCGATGCTGGAAATGAAACGGGCGGCGGAAGCCCGCGGCTATGCGGCCGAGGGCTTCCAGCTCGGCAGCGTGCGCGACCTGCTGCAGCTCAAGGTGCCGGTCATCACGCTGGTCAATACCCGTGGCTATGCCCACTTCGTGATCGTCAAGGGCGTCGAGAACGGCCGGGTCCTGATCGCCGACCCCGCCTTCGGCAACCTGTCCCGGCCGCTGGCGCAGTTCGAAGCGGAGTGGAAGAACATCATCCTCGCGGTCGTGAGCCAGCGGCGGACGGGCGACGCGGCCTTCCGTACGAGCCAGGTGGTGACGGCCCCATCCGATGACGTCGTCATGCTGCTCAGCCGCAACCTGGCGACGATCCGGCCGCTGGCGGGTGAATTCTGATGCCGCGCGCCGATCCGGATCGCGCGCCGCGACAGCCCGCGAGGGCGCGCCGACGGCCGCTGGCGGTCGCGCTGCTGGCCGCCGTCACCGCCTGCGCGCCGCCACCGGCCGTGAAGACCTCGGCGCCGCCCGAGCGGGCGCCGGCGCTGGTGCCGGTGGTCAGCGTCCGCATGGAACAGCAGACGGTGACCACCGAGAAGGTCGAGATGTCGCGCGGCGAGGTCGAGATCGTGGTCACGCAACTGCCCAGCGTCGCCAAGGTCGACTGGGCGATGCTGGCGAAACGCGCGCCGGTCGCGCCGACCGGCAGCACGGCCCCGGCGGACGGCGATGCGATGCCGGGGTTGTTGGCATTGCCGCCGGACCTGGTCGAGATCGTCGCCGATGACGGTGTGCCGACGGGCTCGATCGACGGCGTCCGGCGGCTCGCCGCCGCGACCGCGTTCAACCCGCGCTGGACGGCGCTGAACGAAAACGACATGGCCGGCGAGCGCGGCGCCTTCAACGGCCTCGACTTCAGCGTGATCTTCAGCGGCTCGATCCAGCCGAACAGCAACCCGACCGGCAGCCTGGTGGTCAACGGGCCGCCGGCGCCCGCGCCGTCGCTGGCCGACGTCAATGTCGGCAGCAACGGCGACGTCACGATCCAGACCGTCGTCGGCAACCTGAACGGCGCCAGCGGCATCTTCCAGATCACCCAGGTCCCCGGCGACTTCAACATCGTCAACAACAACCTGTTCGTGCAGATCAACGTGGTGCAGGACCTGGCCGCCGCGCCTGGCCTGCAATCGGTGCTGAGCATGGCGCCCTGACGGGCGCCGGTATCGGGGCGGCAACAAGGCGTCAGGACGGTCGGTCATGAAACGGCAAACGGTTTCGGTTCTCTTCGTGGTCCTGCTGACGGTGGTCGCGGCGCGCGTCGCGGCACAGGATTCCGGGCTGGTACGCCTGTCGTTCAGCAGCGGCTGGGACGCGCTGCCGGCGATCGTCGGCATCGAACGGGGCATGTTCAACGAGGAGGGGCTGCTGGTCAGCGGCCTGGCCATCACCTCGGCGACGGCGGCGCTACGCTCCATCGGCGTCGGCTCCAGCGATTTCGCCGCCGTGCCGCAGCGCACGTTCCTGGTCGCCGCCGCCTCCAGCCTGCCGGTCAAGGCGGTTTCCCTGAACGGCTGGGGCACCAAGATCGAGCTGGTCGTGCCAAAGGCCCGCCAGGACCTGAACGGCGTCGCCGACCTGAAGGGCAAGTCCGTCGGCGTCGGTAACGGCTCGGAGGCGTTTCCGGTCCTGATGCGCCTGCTGAACCAGGCCCGGCTGCAGCCGGGCGACGTGCAGATCCGGCTGATGACGGCCGACCAGTTGACCAATGCCTTCAAGAACAATCTGGCCGACGCCGTCTTCGAATCGCAGCACTTCACTAAGGTGCTGGTCGACGGCGGCCAGGCCCGGCACCTGCTGACCGCCGACCAGGTCGTCGGCACGCTCGGCGTGATCGGCGCCCAGGCGCTGATCACCCGCAACGAGATGATCGAGAAGTCGCCGCTGACCGTGCAGCGGTTCGTCAATGCCTGGGTGCGGGCGCTGAGCTACATCAACGAGGATCCGGACGACGCCGCCCGGCTGCTGATCATCTTCTTCCACCGGCAGGGTGTCGTCGTGCGCGACGAGCAGGCGCGCGAATGGGTCGAGATGACCCGCTACGACCGTTTCGTCTGGACCCAGAACGACATCGCCGACGCCGAATACAACGGCTGGGGCCTGACGATCGGCCAGGTCCTGCGCGAAGCGCCCGAGGTCGCCGGCTTCATCGACAACAGCTTCGCCGAGAAGGCCTCGGCTGGCCTGGTCACGGCGAAGACGGAATAGGCCGGCGGGCCCGTTCCGAAACAGGCGATATCGGGTGGCTGATGTCGGCGCGCGATGGCCGACCCTTCGAGACGCGTCCCTTCGAGCCGCTCCTCAGGGTGAGGTTGAAAATTGATATCAATCCCCGACCTCGCCTGCTTCGGGGCAGGGCCGGGACGCGATATCACCCTCCGACCTCATGTTGAAGAGGCCCCGCAGGGGCCGTCTCGAAACATGTGCTATCGGATGGCGGACGTCGGCGCGTGATGGCCGACCCTTCGTGACGCGTCCCTTTGGGCCGCTCCTCAGGGTGAGGTTGGAAATTGATATCAATCCCCGACCTCGCCTGCTTCGGGGCAGGGCCGGGACGCGATATCACCCTCCGACCTCATGTTGAGGAGGCCCCGCAGGGGCCGTCTCGAAACATGTGCTATCGAGTGGCGGACGTCGGCGCGTGATGGCCGACCCTTCGTGACGCGCCCTGTCGCAGGCTCAGAACAGGTCGAAGTTGATCGGCAGGCTGACGGTGAACTGAAAGTCAGGCGATTCGTCGGTCAGGCCGGCCGCCGCCGACAGCAGGAGCGACATGTTCTGCGACAGGCCGACCGACGCGCCCAACACGATGCGGGCGTCGTTGGTGTCGGTGCCGGCTACCTTCACGTCGCCCTGCTCGGTCTTCATCGTGAACTCGTTGATGAACGAGAAATTGATGGCGGCGCGGTCGCTGAGGGCGATGTTCATGCCGCCGAAATACTGGATCGAATCCCCCGGATCGATCTCGCCGAACTCCGGGCCGAAGTCGCGCTGCAGGTTGAAGGTATAGCTGCCCCCGGTGAAGAACACGACCGGATCGGTACGCCAGACGAAGGTCGCGCCGGGCGAGACCGCGAAGAAGCCGCTGCCGATCGGCGGTTCCTCCAGGCGCACGGTGCCGCCGGTCGTGGTCTCGCGGTCGACGTCGAACGGATCACGGCCGTTGCGGGCCTTGCCGCGCAGGCGGATGATCGCGTCCGGAATCCAGCCGCGCCGGAACAGCGCCTGGTAGGAGACCGTGCCCTCGATGTCGCCGATGCCGTCGGCACTGATCTGACGGTCTTCCTGGTCGGCGGTACCGACGCCAAGGATCTCGTCGTCACGGCGATAGGTGTAGGGGACACGCGCCTCGATCTGCAGGCGGCGGGTCAAGCCATAGCGCGCCGTCAGGCCGGCGGTCAGGATATCGCGCTCCAGATCGTCGACCCGGATCGTGCCGATGATGATGGCCTCGAAGATCGTGAAGCCGGCGAT
>JANQKO010000159.1 GCA_028281075.1 Alphaproteobacteria bacterium
CGGGCGAACAGATAGGCCTCGGTGAGGTCGTCCGGCAGGCCTTCCGGCCGCCCGTCGACCACGACGCGCAGGACATCGGCCGGGACGCCGTCTTTCCGCGCCTGGTTGAGTTCGATCTGCACGCAGGGCCCGCAATCCTGGGCCAGCGACGCCACCAGGCGGGCGACGTGCAGGACCGGCTTGGGCACCGATTTGCGATGCGCCGCGAAGGGCAGGAACAGCGCGAACTTGACCAAGGCCGCCGGCGACGCCCGGTAGATGTCGCGCAGGTAATCGGCGGATTCGCCGAGCGCCGTCTCCGTCGCGCGGATGCCGCGCTCGACCATGGCCGAAATCATATCGCTTCTCCCGTCATCCCGATGGAACAGCGCCGGCCGGCGGCCGACGCCTATAAGACGAGACAGCGGGGTGGCGCGTGACAGGTCGCTAGTTCAGCAGCGCCTCGCCGTCGGCGTTCTCGATGTAGCGGATCAGCGGCACCCAGTCCCGCTGCATGTCGGCGGCCTGCCGGTTGCGCAGGTCGAAGATGCTGAGGCCCTGCCAGGCGACCTCGTTGTAGATCGTCCGGTCGCTCAGCCAGCCGACGTCGCGGGCGTTGGTGTCCTCGATGAACGCGTCCAGGCGGGCGGCGGCGCGCGAGCCCTGACGCACCCGGTTCCGCACCAGGGCGAAGGGCTTGCGGTTACGCCGGATCGGCTTCAACTCGCGCAGCTTGGCGAGGAAATGCTCGGTCGACGTCAGGTCGAAGGCCGAGGGCAGCACCGGGACGACGATCACGTCCGCCTGCCGCACCATGTCGCGGACCTGCCGGATCCGGGTCGAGCCGGCCGAATCGATGACCAGGCGGGCGATACCCTCCGGCGGCTTCTTCATGGCCTTGACCCAGTCCAGGCCGACGATCGGCGCCGCCGTCTCCGGCCGCGCCTTGAGCCAGCCCAGGCAGGACCGCTGACGGTCGGTATCCGCGAGCGCCGTGCGCAGCCCGCCATTGGCGAAGGCCGCGGCGAGGTGGGTCGCGATCGTGGTCTTGCCGCATCCGCCTTTCGGATTGGCGACCAGGACGGATATCACGTGTCAGGCCTCCCGCTGGTGATGGCGCCAGAACGGTTTCGAGGCGGCGAAATGCCGCCAGTCCCCGGCGATCCGCGGCCGCACCGTGGCGAGCGCCTGGGCGTACCAGCCCAGGACCAGGCCGGCGCCCGTGGCCAGCGTGCCGATGCTGTTGCTGGAGCCGGTCTCGGTCAGGCCGCGCAGACGGACCTCGGCCACGGCGACGTCGTTCAGGTGGCCGAGATCGTCCTGCAACCGCCGGAGCGCCCTGATATAGGGCTTGGTGCGCCCCTTGTCGTAGAGCGCGGCGAAGAACTCCGTCGCGTAGCGCAGCTTCTTCAAGGTGATGCGCAGCTCGTGGAGGGCCTCGTCGGAAAGCCGCCGGAACCCGCGGCCCTGCTTCATCGCCTTCTTGTGACGTTTCTCCAGCAGCCGGTCGGCGAGCTGCAGCAGCGGCCGGTCGAGCTGCGCCGCCGCCTGGTGGTTGCGCCAGCCGCCGCTCTCCAGCCAGGCGCCGAACTCGAGCACGAAGGCAGTGTAGCGCGGCGACCGCAGGGCCGCCCGGGCACGCTCGTAGCCCGACCGCTGCTCGTCCGTGACCGCCACCTTCAGTGCCTGCAGATCGGCGTCGGCCGGCCGCGCGTCGATCACCGGCTGCAGCAGTTCGGTGCTGAAGACGTCCCAGTCGCGAGCCGCGCCGAGGTCGCCGATCAGCGCCTTGGCCTCGGTCTGCAGCCAGGCCGCGTCGTCCGGCGACAGCACGCCCTTGAACAGCGACAGGGCCGAGCGCAGACGGCGCAGCGCGACCCGCATCTGGTGCACGCCCTCGGGATCGACACCGTCCAGCACCGCGGCATGGTTGGCCAGCCAGTGCTGGCCGCAGGCGCGGAACACCCGGCCCATGGCGGCATCCAGGGTCACGTCGGGCGCCAGGTCGAATCCGCTCGCCCGCAGGCCGGGATGCGGCTCGGCCGAGGCCAGCCGATAGCCGCGCCCGGCCTTGCTGACGGTCTCGATGGTCAGCGGCGATTGCGCGTGAATGCCGGCGGCGAAGGTATAGAGGGCCTGTGGCGAGCCTTCCAGCAGCTCGAACTCGATCTCCGAGATCGGCTGCCGCCGGCCGTCGGCCTGGATCTCGCCCCGGTCGAGGGCGACCTCGATGACGCCGCGCGGCTTGCCGCGGCCGGTCGTCGTGACCTTCTTGGCGCGGCGCGTGATGTCGGTCGTGAATACGGGCGCCAGCTCGCTCGGCAGGATAAGGCCGATCCTGTCCAGCACGTCCTGGTCGTCGACCTTGCTCAGGTCCGGTGTCATCGACCTGACCGGGGTCGACCACTCGCCGCGCGCCATCAGGCCGGCCTCGGCCCCGCCATCGGCCTTCAGCGTCTGCACCAGGCCGCGGCCGTTGCGCCGGATGCGCAAGGTGAAGCCCCGGCGCTTCAGGCGCAGGTCCGGGGTGTCGAAATAGGTCGAGACCAGATGCTTCTCGGAAATCCGGCCGCGGTTGCCGACATGCCTGTCCCAGGCTCCGGCCAGCAGGTCGGGCGGTCCACTCAGCTTCAGCTCGATTTCGAGATTGTAGTCAGCCGCGCCGCCCCCGCGCGTCCCAGCTTCCAACGACTTCACCGCGACGTCCCGTGATGCCTCTACCATGACGGAAACCTATTCGGATCGAAAACTTTCCGAATAGATGTCATAAATCTGTAACATTTGCGTGCGCATAGTATAAAGTTGCACTATTGTAATAACAACAGCCGAAAATCAAATAAACGTGGCCGGGTTCGAACGAATCGTTGGAGACAGTGTCTGCCGGCCCGTTATTATGGCCTTGCCGATCCGCCCTTGGCCCGGATCTTCGCCCAGACATCGCGCAGGCCGAGCGTCCGATTGAACACCGGCCGGTCGGCGGTGGCGTCCGGGTCGGCGCAGAAATAGCCCAGCCGCTCGAACTGCACCGCGTCGCCCGTCGCGGGGCTTGCCAGAGCCGGTTCCAGCATGCAGTCCGACAACACCTCCAGCGATGCCGGGTTGAGATCGTCCATGACGTCGCCGTCGGCGCCGGGATCGGGCCGGGTGAACAGGTTCTCGTAGAGCCGCACCTCGGCCGGCACCGCGTGCGCGGCCGAGACCCAGTGCAGGGTCGCCTTGACCTTGCGCCCGTCCGGCGCGTTGCCGCCGCGCGTCTCGGGATCGTAGCGGCAGCGCAGCTCGATCACCTCGCCGTCGGCGTCCTTGATGACATCGGTGCAGGTGACGAAATAGGCGTAGCGCAGCCGCACCTCGCGGCCGGGCGCCAGGCGGAAAAACTTCTTCGGCGGGTCCTCCATGAAGTCGTCCCGCTCGATATAGAGTTCGCGGCCGAACGGCACCCGGCGCGTGCCGGCGGCGGCATCCTCGGGATTGTTCACCGCCTCCAGGGTCTCGCCCGCGCCCTCGGGGTAGTTCTCGATCACCACCTTCAGGGGCCGCAGCACGGCCATGCGCCGCTCGGCCGTCCTGTTCAGCAGCTCGCGGATGCAGTGTTCCAGCATCGCCATCTCGACGACCGAATCGCTGGTCTTCGAGATCGCCAGCCGGCCGGCGAAATCGCGGATCGCGGCCGCCGGCACGCCGCGCCGACGCAGGCCGGCGAGCGTCGGCATGCGCGGGTCGTCCCAGCCGGCCACGCGCCCGGCCTCGACCAGCCGCATCAGCACCCGCTTCGACATCACCGTATGGCTCAAGGCCAGGCGGGAGAACTCGTACTGCCGCGGCCGCGCCGGCACCGGCAGGTTCTCGACCAGCCAGTCGTAGAGCGGCCGGTGGTCCTCGAACTCCAGCGTGCAGAGCGAATGCGTGATGCCCTCGATGGCATCCGACTGGCCGTGCGCGAAGTCATAGGTCGGATAGATGCACCAGGCGTCGCCCGTGCGCGGATGCGCCGCATGCAGGATGCGGTAGAGCACGGGATCGCGCAGGTTGATGTTGCCGGCGGCCATGTCGATCCTGGCCCGCAGCACCCGGGCGCCGTCCGGGAACTCGCCGGCGCGCATGCGCCGGAACAGGTCCAGATTCTCGTCCACCGTCCGGTCGCGATAGGGGCTGTCGCGGCCGGGCTCGGTCAGCGTGCCGCGATAGTCCCGGATCTCCTCGGCCGTAAGGTCGTCGACATAGGCGAGGCCGGCCGTGATCAGATGTTCGGCCCAGGCATAGAGCTGCTCGAAATTGTCCGAGGCGAAATAGAGGTGCCGGCCCCAGTCGAAGCCGAGCCAGCGGACGTCCGCCTTGATCGCCTCGATATAGGCCAGCTCTTCCCGGGTCGGATTGGTGTCGTCGAAGCGCAGGTGGCAGCGGCCGCCGAACTCGCCGGCGACGCCGAAGTTCAGGCAGATCGACTTGGCGTGCCCGATATGCAGATAGCCGTTCGGCTCGGGCGGAAACCGGGTCGCGACCGCGGTCACCCGCCCGGCGGCGAGGTCGTCGCGGATGGTCTCGCGGATGAAGTCTCGCGGGCGTTCGTCGCCCGCCGTCTCGGCTGTGCTCATGGCTGCCTGCGTTATCTGATGCGCCGGTCCCCCGGCGCGCCCCTATCTGCCAGAAACGGCGCGCGAGGCCAAGTCGTGCATTGCCCTCGGCCGATTTCGGTTATGCTCTGCCCGGCTCCTGGCCCCGGCTCTTAACAAATCGAGAAAGGCGTATCGGTATGCGGAACAGCGAGACGGCGGACGCGGTCGAGGCCAGGCTGCTTGACGTGATCGCCCGGGCGGACACCGAGTTCCTGGCGGACGACTATGCCTGGACGCCGCTGGCGGCCGGCGCGGGCCCGCGCGCCGATGCCCTGGCCTGCGTTCGCGACGGGGACGCCTGGCACGAATTCGTGCCGGCCGGGCCCGGCGACGATCCGGCGCGGCGGTTCCGCGTGGTCTGTTTCCGTTTCGCCGAGGGACCGAGCGCGGCCGGCTTCGTCGGCTGGCTGCACACGCATCTGCGCGTTTCGGGCCGCACCGGCGCCATCGTCATCTGCGGCAAGGACCGGCGCGATTCCGATGCCCTGTTCCAGGTCTGCCAGGGCGTCATGGACTACTGGGCCTGCCCGCTGCCGGCGGCCGACCGCTTCCTGGACGTCATCCGGTCGCTGATCGAGAAGGGCCGCGCGGCACGTTAACGCCAAGTGGCGATGACGGAACCCGATATCGCATGTTTCGAGACGGACCCTGCGGGTCCTCCTCAACATGAGGCAGGCGGTCGATATCAAGCACGAACCTCACCCTGAGAGCCTGTGAAAGAATCGCACCGCAGCCACCCAGGTTGTCATCCTGGCGAAGGCCAGGATCCACGTTTGTTGTTTTTCAACGGGTTGCGATGCCG
>JANQKO010000172.1 GCA_028281075.1 Alphaproteobacteria bacterium
GACCCAGGTGCCGTTCTGATAGGCGCCGGCCTGCATGGACATGTGGTTGTGGAACATGCGCAGGTGCTCGGCCTCCTTGGCGACGGCGTTGCCGGTCGGCGTGTTATAGCCGAGCATGACCAGCTCGACGCCGCGCAGGCCCATGCAGCGCCAGGTCTCGGGCCAGCGCCGGTCGTTGCAGATGCACATGCCCATGACGCCGCCCATGCTGCGCCAGACCGGGAAGCCGAGGTCGCCGGGCTCGAAATAGCCCTTCTCCAGGTGCTGCCAGGGCCGCGCGGGATCGTATTCGGCATGGCCCGGCAGGTGCACCTTGCGGTACTTGCCGACGATGGCGCCGGCCCGGTCGACCAGGATCGCGGTGTTGAAGCGGCGCCCGTCGGGCGTCATCTCGGCATAGCCGAGATAGAAGCCGACGCCCAGGTCCCTGGCGGTCTCGAACAACGGTTGGGTCTCGGCCGACGGCATCTCGCGCTCGTAGAAGCCGTCGAGCTCGTCGCTGTCGTCGATCCACCAGCGCGGGAAGAACGTGGTCAACGCCAGCTCGGGGAAGACCACCAGCCGCGCGCCGCGGCCGTGTGCCTCGCGCATCAGCGCGACCATGCGGTTGACGACGCTGGCGCGGCTCTCGGCCCGCGCGATCGGGCCGAGCTGCGCCGCGGCCACGACGATCTCTCGGGACATACCTGCTCCTGTGGATCGGTTTTGAATTGGCGGGCGCGATGATAACATCACGCCGCGCAACAAGAGCAATACCGAAGAGTCCCCGTCCTTGGCCATCCTGATCCATTGTCCCTGGCCGAACGCGACCGTCTGGCTGGACCGTCTGCGGGCGGCCCTGCCCGATGCCGAGATCCGCGTCTGGCCGGAGCTCGGCGCGCCCGGCGACATCGACTTCGCCATGGTCTGGAAACTGCCGCCGGGCGTGCTGTCGACCCTGCCGAACCTGAAGGGCGTCTGCTCGCTGGGCGCCGGCGTCGACCACTTCCTGGCCGATCCGGACCTGCCGCCGGCCCTGCCGGTGGCGCGGCTGGTCGACCCGCTGATGGCCGACCGCATGGCCGAATATGTCAGCGGCCACGTGTTGCGCTACCACCTGCGCAGCGACGACTATGCCGCCCAGCAGCGCCACGGCGTCTGGGAACGCCTGCCGCAGAAGGACGCGCCGGCGCGGACCGTCGGCATCCTGGGGCTGGGCCATCTGGGGACGGTCTGCGCCAGGCAGGTATCGGGCCTGGGCTTCCGGACCTGCGGCTGGAGCCGCTCGGCGAAACAGGTCGCGGGCGTGGAGACGTTCCACGGCACCGACGGCCTGGCGTCGATGCTGCGCCGGACCGAGATCCTGGTCTGCCTGCTGCCGCTGACGGCGGCGACGCACGGCATTCTGAACGCCGGGACGTTCGGGCAATTGCCGCAAGGGGCGGCGCTGATCAACGTCGCCCGCGGCGACCATCTGGTCGACGCCGACCTGCTGGCGGCCCTGGCCTCGGGCCAGCTTCGCGGCGCGACGCTGGACGTGTTCCGGGACGAGCCGCTGCCGGCGGCGCACGGCTTCTGGCGGCACGAGAAGATCCTGGTGACGCCGCACGTCTCCAGCCTGTCGGAGCCGGCGACCGCCGCGGTCATCCTGGCCGAGCAGTATCACCGTTGCCGGCGCGGCGCGCCGATGCGGGACCTGGTGGACCTGTCCGCCGGCTATTGACGGGACGGGCGATGACAAGAGGAGACGCCATATGAGCAACATCGACGACGACTTCGTACGGAACCTGGCCCGCATGTGGCACGGACTGGCCCTGTCCGATGCCGAGGCGGCCGGCATCCGGGCCATCCTGGCCGCGCAGGAGCCGATCGCCGAGGCGGCGGCGAGCGCCATGAGCTTCGACGCCGAGCCCGCCGGCTTCAGCCGTTTCCTGGAAGCGGACGACGAATCATGAGCCGCGCGCTGGCCGAACTCAGCCTGGTCGACGTCGCCGACCGGATCGCCCGCCGCGAGGTCTCCGCCGTCGAGGTCGCGCGCAACGCCATCGCCCGCATCGAGGCGCTGGAACCGACGCTGAACGCCTTCATCTCGTTCGAACCGGAGGCGGCGCTGGCCGACGCCGGGCGCATCGACACGGCGATCGGCCGCGGCGAGGAGGTCGGACCGCTGGCCGGCGTGCCGCTGGCGCACAAGGACATGTATTACCGGGCCGGCAAGGTCACGACCAGCGGCTCGAAGATCTCGCGCGGCTTCGTCGCCGACCACGATTCGACGGTTCTGCTGCGGCTGCGGGCGGCCGGCGCGCTGCATCTCGGCGGCCTCAACATGTCGGAGTTCGTCACCGGACCGACCGGGCACAACCTGCATTACGGCGACTGCCACAATCCCTGGAATCCCGATCACGCGCCGGGCGGCTCGTCGAGCGGCTCGGGCGCGGCGACGGCGGCGCGGCTGGTCTACGGCGCCATGGGCTCGGATACCGGCGGCTCGATCCGCATTCCCGCCGGCATGTGCGGCGTGGTCGGCCTGAAGCCGACACAGACCCGCGTCACCCGCCACGGCGCGACGCCACTCTGCTTCTCGTTCGACTGCTGCGGGCCACTGACCCGCACGGTGCGCGACGCCGCGCGCATGCTGGGGGTCATCGCCGGCCACGACCCGCTCGACCCGACCTCGAGCCGGCGGGCGGTCGACGGCTACGAGGCGGCCTGCGGCCGGGATGCCCGCGGCCTGCGTGTCGGGGTGCCGACCGGCTATTACAACGAGGATCTCGACCCCGCCGTGGCGGCGATGATGGACGCGAGCCGCAAGACCTTCACCGACCTCGGCTGCGAGCTGGTCGAGGTCGATATGCCCGACCACGACAGGATCAACACGCTGTGGAACGTGATCCTGTCGTCGGAAGCCGCCACCATCCATCGCCGCTGGCTGCGTGACCGCCGCGACGACTATGCGCCGCAGGTGCGCCGGCGGCTGGAGGTCGGGCTGTTCCAGCCGGCGACCCGCTATATCGAGGCGCTGACGCTGCGCACGGGCATCGCCCAGGCCTTCGTCGACGACGTGTTCGGCGCCTGCGACGTGCTGCATGTCCCGACCATGCCGATGCCGTCGCCGCCGCTCGACGAGATCGCCGTCGGCGACGGTGACGACATGCCGGCGGTGATCCTGCGGGTCTCGGGCTTCACGCGGCCGATCAGCTTTCTCGGCCTGCCGTCGCTCAGCCTGCCCGGCGGCTTCAGCGCGGCCGGCATGCCGGCCTGCTTCCAGCTCGTCGGCCGGCCGTTCGCCGAGGCGACGCTGTGCCGGCTGGGCGACGCCTTCCAGCAGGCGACGGACTGGCATACCCGGCTGCCCGAGCTGGCGGACTTCTGAGAGACTGCTTGAAAATGGGCCTTTCGGTCCATTTTCATTGCCTTGCCAGCCCACTCTCCAACCATCGCGGAAATTTGTCCGCCGCGCCTCTGGCGGACGTCTTGTCGGTCAGTTATATACCAATCAGTCTAAAACCTCGACCGACAGGAGACACCGTACCGATGTCGACCAAGATTCACCCCGGAGACGCCATGCCGCAATTCGCCCTGCCCGCCGTGGGCGGCGGCGACGTGCGGATCGGCGGCGACGGCCGCTGGCAGCTCGTCGTCGTCTATCGCGGCAAGCACTGTCCGCTCTGCAAGCGCTATCTCGGCGGCCTGAACGAGATGAAGGACGACTTCGCCAGACTGGACACCGACATCGTCGCGGTCTCCGCCGACCCGCGGGAAAAGGCCGAGCCCGATGTCGCCGAGATGGGGATCGACCTGCCCGTCGGCTATGGCCTGAGCGTCGACCAGATGCGGTCGCTGGGCCTCTATATCTCGCGGCCCTATGCCGAGACCGAGACCGACCGGGAATTCGCCGAGCCCGGCCTGTTCGTGGTCAATCCGCAAGGCAAGGTGCAGATCGTCGACATCTCGAACGCGCCCTTCAGCCGGCCCGATCTCGCCGGCATCGCCCGCGGGATCGGCGTGATCCAGGAACGCGACTACCCGATCCGCGGCACGCTGGCTTAAACGACAGCCGACCAAACCGACGGCGGGGCCTTGGCCCCGCCGTTGTCTTGCGCCACCATGCCCGCCGACAAACAAACAATCGTTCGGAGGGGTGTGTCATGGCGGGCGAGATCGTCTGGCGGCCGGATGCGGAGACCATCGCCGACAGCCGGCTGACGGCATTCCTGAAGCATGTCGGGCTGCCCGACTACGATGCTCTGGTGGCGAAGGCGGACACCGAGCCGGCATGGTTCTGGGACACCGTCATCAAGTGGCTCGATGTCCGCTTCGAGCGGCCCTATGACACGGTGCTGGACCTGTCGGACGGCCTGCCCTGGCCGAAATGGTGCGTCGGCGGCACGACCAACTTCACGCTGAACTGCCTGGACCGGCATCGCGGCACGCCGGTTGAGAACGCAACTGCGATCGTCTGGGAGTCGGAGACCGGCGAGACCCGGTCCTGGTCCTATCGGGAACTCGATGCCG